>JBGAFY010000167.1:0-3500 GCA_044226975.1 Rhabdochlamydiaceae bacterium | reverse complement strand
CAAGCCTTGGTTTGAGGACAGTCTCTTATGTCTACAGTTCTTCCGTTTACTCGTTTTGCAAAAGGATTACAGGAATATAAACCAAAAGTTGAAGCTCAAGTTACCCTAGAAGCGAACCGTTTAAACAAAACATATGATGCCTTCGTTAAAGCATTAGCCCCATCAAAACCAAATGCTACCTCAAAGCAGCTTGCTGAGGCATTCTCAAAAAAATATCAAGTCAATGTCCCCACAGATGAGACATTCAAAGACTGCGTGATCACTTACACACATGTTTTCCGGAAGATGTTCCCAGCTTTAAATTTAGAATCTCAAAAATATAGCTACCAACTAAGTAAAGAGAAGATCAACCCTTTTCAAGTTCAGTGGGAACTTATTGGCGCATTTATCGCTAAACCTCTTAAATCTCTTGATGCCATCTTATGCGACATCTTATCCAAAAATCCCACATTTGATGACCAACACCTTGAAATAAAAGCTTTGGTCGATGCAGGTGCCACATTAACTACTAAAGTCGGTCAAGCCTCCCTTATTTGTGACGATCCTGAAATTTTTGAGTGCATCAACGCTTTTGGCTATAAGCCAACAGAAAATGATCTGATTTTTCTATTTAAGATCAAAAAGTTTGAAAAAAAAGCTGCTAAAACAAAAGTGCTTGTCGAACTGGGCGTTAAAGTGCATGCAGACATCGCACCCTTGACATACGAGGACTTAAAGTCTTTTGAACTTTTATTGTGCTATGGGTACAAACCTACGCAAAAGGACTTGATCCAGATATTTACATTGCATGGCACTGAAAAATCCCTTCCATTTCTCGAACAATTTAAATTGGCAGGAAATGCTTTTTCAAATGAAGAATGTATCTTTATGTTATCCGGTCACTTTTCTAAGCATGGATACGTGGATGAATCTTCTCTTAAGTTATTAAATAGGCTGATCACCGCTATTAGCCCCTACTCGGAACTTCATTCTAATCTTCTGCAAAAAATGTTCCCCTATTTGCGCTCATTTTTAGCTTTTGGATATAAGCCAACTCTCCAAGATTTACAAGCGGCAGCAGAGGTTGGGGAACAAGAGATTGTAAAGAGGATTGTAGAAACTAAAGTTACTTCTTTATCAGACGATGAGTTGATCTGTGTCTTGTCGGCTGGATTAGATGTAAATTACTTAAGTAAAATAGTTCGCAAAAACACCATAACTCAGACTGTTTTTAGAGCTGCTATCGATCAGGGGAAGATTTCATTACCTCTCATTCTTAAAGATATGCACAATTATAGCAATCCTGCTCGTTATCGAGCTTCCGGAAATTATGAACTATCTCCTGAAGATCTTGTATATGCTGCTGAAAAAAATGTGTGTGCTTTAACTTTTGATCTTCTTGTCCACTGTTGGAGTTATGTTCCCCCTAAATCTCTATTTGAAGCCGTCTTGAAAAGTCCACAAATTGAATCCTATATGAAAGTCCTGATCAATGCGGATTTTTCCGTCAGCACAAATCATTTCCGCAATGCTTGTGAAATGAAATACCCTTATAAAATCCTCTCTATACTCCTAAACTTTGGCAGAGTACGGTATTCTCACGATGAGCGCATAGAATATTATACGGGCAATATTGTCAGCTATCCTGTCTTTGAAGCAGAGAACGCTGGTTATATCCCTTCTAAAGACGATCTGGAATTTGCAGAAAAACAAGGGTATGAAAAAGAGGTCTTAGAACTCATCGAAAGCAAAATAAATCGCCATACATACAGTGTTTATACTAATCGTTATGGCCAAATGACCAGGTCTATTGTCAAAAAGCTTCAATAAATGGATCAGTGAGTTAGGAAGACGATTTTAAAAATATCCAATCCAATTTAAGTGATATCTAGAAAGAAAATGGTCACCACTTTGAACCTATCCCGATAAAATTGTTCGTCGACTTTCAGGATTATTTTGCGATTAGATAGATTATTTTAACCTCACACGGCTTTATGAAGTCAAATGCGGTTAAAATAATCGACCTAATCGCAAAAGAAATCTTCCCTCTAAACTAAAAAATTCAACTACAGTCTCTTAGTCTTTCGCATAAATACTAATCAATGCTATTTCTTAAAAACACAAGGCTATTAGAAATAATTATTAAATATAGCGGTATGAACACAGAAAGTTTTAAAAAAAGAGGAAGTTTTTATGAGCATGTTTCGAATAATTGGCGCGGTCCTATTTGCGATTGGGATCGTACTTCTGGTACTTGGCATAGTGTCTACGCAGCAATTTGGACAAAAGGTTGCTGAAGGTATTACAGGACATTACACCAGCAAGACAGTCATGTACATCATTGGGGGAATTGTTCTAATTATTGGTGGACTTGGAATTACACGGATCAAACGATAAAGGTATTATATGAGCTACAAAAAAATTGTAAATTTAGGGCTTTTAAGCTGCATGTTAGTTTTTTGTTTCCATATCACAGACTTAAATGCATGGGCAAGAAAACCCGTTGATTATAACAAGTGCGATGCTGATGGAATTTCTTCTATGCGCTGTGAGAAACAAGCAGAGGAAGATAATCAACATGTGTTTGAAACGCTTTTGAGTACAAATGCTTTCACGATCTACAATGACTTCCTGCCAGAACAGAAAACACAGGCCATGGACTTTGCTGACAATAATCGGATGTCTCCAGATGCTGCAGTAGCACGCGTACGTGCAAACCAGTGATTGAGGTTGTCTTTTAAAAACAAAATGAATTGTTTGGTACCTGTCCGCAAAATTGATAATTTCCAGACAGGTGCTTGCTTATTCGTTGGACTTTATAAAAGCCTCTAATAGTTCCAGCATTTTATCCCAGACTATTTTAAGGTATCTTCCCCTGAAATTCTCGTCAACGGACGCAAGAAGCAGCTTTTCATTGATAGCGAGAATACGAGCTTCGCGAGCGAAAAAGTCTGAAGGAGTAATAAAAAAATTCTCAAGGTTTTGAATGAGTTTTAATCTTCCTTTTTGATCACCTAAATCTATGTCACTAATAAATTCTTCAAAAGACTGGGGAACTTCTTCAACTTTTTTAGGTTTAAACTCGTTTGGGAAAAACAACTCCAAGATTTCCTTATCTTGTGAACTATTAGGGTCGAGCACTTGTTTCATTTTGCTTTTGACGTGTTCTTTGCTTTTGACCCTTTCATGCTCGAGATGTAGGTTTCTATCAATAGACTCGAAAATCCCCTTAAGATTTGTAAGACGCGGGTTATTTGATGCTGTGTATTCGAGGTCTTTATCGATATAAAATATCTGATTGTTGGCAATTAGCAAATTTCCATAATTGAAATCAATTGGGCTCTTTCCATTGCTAGAAAAATTCAATGCTAGATCAACTATTAAGTTCACATGCTCAAGGTTAGAATAATCGACAGTTTGTGAGCCCATAAACTTAGCAAGAAATAGAAAGTTCCCTCCGCTTAAGGAAAATGTACAAAAATCCGGACGGTGTTGCTGCTCTTTTACCAATGAATACTGTT
>JBGAFY010000166.1:0-3554 GCA_044226975.1 Rhabdochlamydiaceae bacterium | reverse complement strand
AAATAGGAATAAACTCCATCAGCACAGAGCGAAGAGGAGATGCGAAGAGCACGGAGAAAATTATCATCGCCATAGGCGATGCATCTTCTCTGTGGCTTCAGTGTCTCATCTTTACTCTGTGCTGATGAAATTATCCCTTTCCTCGCATAAGAGCGAGAAAAGGGTTGTGACTTCAAGGAGCCTTAGGCTTTGATTTTAATATCAACGCCGGCAGCTACAGGCAAGCTACGCAATTTATCGATCGTCTCTGGAGTTGGATCAATTATATCCAACATGCGGATATAAGTACGGATCTCGAACTGCTCACGCGACTTACGGTCGACGTGCGGAGAACGCAAGACTGTAAACCTTTCCCGTTTTGTAGGGAGAGGAATAGGGCCTGCAATGCGCGCACCGGTGCGTTTCGCAGTTTCCACGATATCCGCGGTTGAGCGATCGAGTACGCGTTGATCGTACCCTTTAAGCCGTATGCGGATTTTTTGTTTGGTTTTCTTTGCCATAGAGATAAAATCCGTTTATTTCTTAGTAATTTCTTCTTGTAATTTCGCAGGCACGCGCTCAAAGTGGCATGGCTCCATCGTATATGTAGCACGACCAGAGCTTAAGGACCTGAGCTGCGTGGAGTAACCGAACATCTCGCTTAAAGGAACTTCAGCGACAATCTCGACATATCCTTTAATCGTAGTCTGGCTCATAATTTTGCCGCGACGGCGGTTCAAGTCGCCAATGACATCACCCATGAACTGATCAGGTGTTGTCACGACAACTTTCATGATTGGTTCAAGCAAGATCGGCTTAGACTTACGCGCTGCATCTTTTAATGCCATGGATGCGCAAATCTTAAATGCCTGTTCACTTGAATCGACTTCATGGTAGGAACCGTAGACGATTCTAACTTTAACATCGACAAAAGGATATCCAGCTAGGACGCCTGTGCCAAACGCTTCCTCGATACCTTTAATACAAGCAGGGATGTATTCTTTTGGAATGACACCGCCGACAATTTTGCTTTCGACTTCATTGCCTTTGCCTGTCTCATTAGGTTCGATTTCCAATTCGACGTGCGCGTATTGACCGCGGCCGCCAGACTGTTTGACGTATTTTGTGACGCTTGTCCCTGGGATAGTGATCGTTTCTTTGTAGGAAACTTCCGGCTTGCCGACATTCGCTTCAACGTTGAACTCGCGGAACATACGGTCGCGCAAGATCTCCAAGTGAAGCTCGCCCATTCCCGAAATGATCGTTTGGCCAGTTTCTTCGTTAGTTTGAACGCGGAAAGTAGGATCTTCCTCAGAAAGAGAGCTTAGTGCGAGGGAGAGTTTCTCGCGGTCAGCTTTCGACTTTGGTTCGATTGCCATCGAAATAACAGGCTCTGGGAAATCCATTTTCTCAAGTAAAAGAGGATTGTCTTCTGAACAAAGTGTGTCGCCAGTGCTTGTATATTTTAACCCGATGCAAGCAGCGATATCTCCAGTGAAGAAGTCATCGCGATCCTTACGTTGGTTAGCATGCATTTCAAGCAAGCGAGAAACGCGTTCTCTTTTGTCTTTGGTCGTGTTGATAAGGTTGCTCCCTTTGCTCAACGTACCTGAATAGACGCGGACGAAGGTTAATCTACCAACATACGGGTCACTCATGATCTTAAATGCCAGCGCAGCTAGTGGGGCATTGTCATCAGGAGAGAGCTCTAAAGGTTCATGCGTATCGGCATTCATCCCTTTAATGTTGCCGCGATCAAGAGGAGAAGGCATCCAACGTACAATAGCATCCAACAGCGGTTGGATTCCTTTGTTTTTGAACGCAGTTCCACAGACTACAGGATTGATCTTTAAGCTGATGACCCCTTTGCGAATCGCAGCATGGATCTCATCTTCTGTAACAGCGGCAGGATTCTCTAGGACCTTCATCATGAAAGTTTCGTTGCTCTCATCAATTGTTGCTAGCTCTTCGAGCATTGTAGCGCGCATCGCTTTGCACTTGTCGAGGAGATCAGCTGGAATTTCATGAGTTTCGTATTTTGCACCGAGAGTTTCGTCGAGGAACAGGTAGGCCTTCATTGTGACGAGGTCGACCATTCCTTTGAAATCTGACTCTGCGCCAATTGGGCATTGGACTGGTAGTGGGTTTGCACCTAATTTCTCCCGCATCGTTTCGATACAGTTGAAATAATCGGCGCCGACACGGTCCATTTTGTTGACGAAAGCAATACGGGGAACGCCATAGCGGTCAGCTTGGCGCCATACTGTTTCTGATTGAGGTTGTACGCCAGCTACAGCATCGAATACGGCTACAGCACCATCGAGTACGCGCAGCGAACGCTCTACTTCAATTGTGAAGTCAACGTGGCCAGGGGTGTCGATGATATTGATTTTGCTGTCTTTCCAATATACCGTGGTCGAAGCAGAGGTAATGGTAATGCCACGTTCTTTTTCCTGCTCCATGAAGTCCATGGTTGCAGCACCTTCGTGAACCTCACCGAGTCGGTGAAGGCGTCCGGAGTAGAACAGGATCCGTTCCGTGGTAGTCGTTTTCCCAGCATCAATGTGTGCCATGATGCCGATATTACGGACATTTTTTAAGGTGTCAGTTTCAGGTCTTTTTTTTGTCATACAGTAATTGCCTTATCGACTCTTGTTACCATTTGTAATGCGCGAACGCTTTATTGGCTTCGGCCATGCGGTGCATGTCGTCTTTTTTCTTGATGGTGGTGCCTTGGTTCATGTAGCAATCCGCCAACTCAGTTGAGAGCGCATCTTCTGTTGGACGACCGACTTTCTCTCTCGAGTTGTCAATAATCCAGCTCATAGCCATCGAAGTGCGGCGATCTGGGGCAATTTCTACAGGAACTTGGTACGTTGCGCCACCGATACGGCGGGATTTGACTTCAAGCGCTGGCTTTGCGTTTTCTAGCGCTTGTTCGAATGCTAACAAAGGGTCTTCAGCTTTTACGCGTTTAGCAAACTTTTCAATCGCGTTGTAAACAATGCGGACAGCGAGGGATTTTTTTCCATCGATCATCAATTTGTTGATGAATTTAGCGATTACAAGGCTTTTGTAAACGGGATCTGGTGCGATTTGCCGCTTTTCAGCGCGGTGTCTTCTTGACATAACTTATGTATCCTTCAATATTTATAGATCCACACTTCACTTCGCTCTTATTTTCAAAGAGCGGGCCCGAGATTGACGCTGCTAAATTGATCAGCAGAGAAAATCCCGAGTCAGGATAATTAACAGAACTATCCTAACATTACTTCTTTGGACGTTTAGCGCCGTATTTGGATCTGGATTTTTTACGATCTTTAACTGCTGCGCAATCAAGAGTTCCTCGAACGATATGATAGCGTACGCCAGGCAAGTCTTTTACACGACCGCCTCTGACGAGAACGATACTGTGCTCTTGTAGGTTGTGTCCTTCGCCACCAATGTAAGCGATGACTTCTTGGCCATTAGAAAGGCGTACCCAAGCTACTTTACGTAAAGCTGAGTTCGGCTTTTTAGGCGTTTTTGTTTTTACCTGCATGCAAACACCCCGTTTTTGTGGGCACTGCTGCAGA
>JBGAFY010000165.1:0-3580 GCA_044226975.1 Rhabdochlamydiaceae bacterium | reverse complement strand
ATGAAATCGAGTTCTTCGGGATTGATGGAAGTGAGGGGGGAGGCTCCAATTTCTTGCGCATCAGCGTCTTCAGCATAGACCGCAATGTTCTGTTCAGCTAAAAATTCACGGATGCCGATAGCGAGATTGAGCGATTGGCGTTTGCTGGTATTGGGAAAGAGGGCAATTTTCATATCATTCCACATTAGACTTCTTTGCGCGAAAGCGGATTTGGAGTGCGGTGACAAGTCCCCGCACTCCAAACCGGATCGCCATACATTTTTAATATATCAATTTAAGGTATTTAAAAAACTCTCTCAACCGACACTTGCTGATTTTGTTGTAGGCTGCATTTTTTCGAACTCGTTACCGACGAATCTGGCTGCTGGGATCGATATTAAAGCAAACGTAATTGCCAGAATGCCTGCAAAAAGAGCGCTTTCGCCCGGGCCGCCGAGAAAGAGCAAAATGTTAAGAAAAGAAGATGTTCCCCTGCCAAAACGGGATCCAATGCCATCGATGATTAATTTGCCTTTAACCTGGGCTTCTTGATTTAAGGGGATAAATGCGAGCTCTTTGGCAGAGTCGAAAAGGGTGTATTTTGTTGCTCTACCAACGCAGAAATGGAAACTGCCCAGAGCGACGGCCAATGGCAAGAGAGAGGAAGGGAAGAATCCGAACTTCTCCAGACAGATCACTGTGAAGAATGCTAAGGTCATGATTACCATGAGTACTGGGGTCGCAAGCGCAGTCTTATTCCAGCGGTAGGTGTTTAATAAATACGGAGTGAGGACAATGGCGCTAAATGCTGTAGCAAACCCCATCCAAAGGGTAAGTTTTCCCATATATTGGCAGTAGTCAGAGGGACTGGGATACATTTCCTTTAACGTATCTAAAAAGATCAACTCTCCAAGAGAATAGGAGACATACTCTGCAATGACGATTAGAAAGAGACTTAATAGATAGGGCGATTTAGCGAGATAACGGATACTTGAGGATAAGGAGAGGAGGAATGGTTCTTTTTTTTGAGGAACGCTGTCGATGATGGGTGTGAAAGTGTCTCGATTTTGCAATCTTTTATAGAGGGCCTTAAATGCTATAAGGGTCAAAAATCCACAGACGAAGAGGAAAATTGTAAGGAAGTAAAGAGAGTGCTGCCAATGTTGGGGGGATAAGGAGCATAAGTTCCAGCAATATTGAGAAGTGCAAAAGACTGTGATCGGCCCAGAGAGAATGCTCCCAATGCTACTGCCGAGCATTAAAGGGGGATAAAAACGCTTAGCCTCATCGAAAAAGAGGTTCTGGTTCAAAAAACCCCAAAACAGGACAGATAAAAGAGCGACCTTCCAGAGTTCGGCCATGACATAAAAAATTAAATCTGGCCAGTGGGTAAAGATGACTTTAAATTGAGAAAACCCAAAGAAAAATCCAAGTTTAGCTTCGATAAGAGAATATATTGCAGCGCGATGGGGATAGATCCAAAAAGCAAAGATGATGAAGAAAGAAAGAAAGAAGATCATCATCGCCGAAAAAATAAACTGCAGGGAAAACTTCCGCATCAGGCGCGTGAGGCCCCAGGTTAAAAGGATTGACGCAGGGAAGGTCCCAAAGAGCTCAAAATAGGGTATAAAAGAAGCACTTCCACCAGTGTCAGCTACGACCAGGGCATTTCGGGCGCTGCGCAAAATACTAAAATTGATGTTGATCAGACAGACAATAATAAACATGAAAAGAAAAAGCTGCCATTCGGCTCTTTTAACTGGAAAAAGGTTCAGCTTTTTGAACATGCTTTCCCTGGTAGAAACTCTTGGACCATGGGTTTTTGCTGATCGTTCACAGTAAGTTCTCCATTACGGTTTTTAATGAGGACTTCAATGCGTGTCTCAGCCTCAGTCAAACGTGTGTTGCATGCCGCGATCAAACGGTCTGCTTCTTCATAAAGGGAGAGGGAGTCTTCCAAAGAGAGCTTTCCAGAGTTCATTAACTCAAGGATTTCCTCAAGGCGTTTATATGCGGATTCAAAAGTTTGTGGTGTCGTCATGTCTTTACTACTTCGTTAACTGTTGAGGATACTTGTCCATCCGAAAGCATCACTTGGAGGTTTTGTCCAGGATAGATTTCCTTAGCCGAGAGGATAATCGAATCCCGGTTTTCATTGAATAAGATACAGTAACCTTTTGTTAAAAGGTTTTTTGGATCGATGCTTTTCAAATGAGAAGTCAATTGATCGAGCTTTTGTCTTTTCAATTTGACTGAGTCTTGCAACTGGCGGTCAAAATTCTTTTGTATAGGAGCAAGTTTATCTCTAAGTTCTTTCAAACGGGCTGCTGGTCTTAAAGCCTTTAAGTGTCTTTCGCACGCCATAAGTTTTAGCCCGCTATTAGAGAGGCGGTTTTTGACAGCCTGGTCGAGGTTCGTGGAAATCTCATCGAGAGCTTGCCAAGGCTGATGGAGCAAATTCAGCGGATTGGCTAAAAAAGGATGTTGACGGATTGCTTGGAGTTTTTCGAGTAAATGTTTTTTTTCTGCGATGACAATTTCAGCTGCAGCGGACGGAGTTGGAGCCCTTACATCTGCCACAAAGTCTGCGATCGTGACATCGGTCTCATGGCCGACAGCGGAGATAATGGGAATTTTTGAGGCTACAATGGCAGCTGCGACAATCTCTTCATTGAATGGCCAAAGATCTTCAAGGCTGCCTCCACCTCTTCCTACGATCAAGACATCTGCCAAGTTATAGCGGTTAAATTGCTCTATGGCTTGAGCTATCTCGGCTGCCGCTAGCTCTCCTTGGACGCGTACTGGGTTCAATAAAAGTTGAAATCCAGAAAAACGGCGGGTCAGGACATGGAGGATATCTTGGATCACAGCTCCTGTTGGACTTGTGATTACGCCTATACGACGTGGGAGTTTGGGCAGTCTTCTTTTCCTTTCAGGAGAAAACCAGCCGCGTTCTTGCAGTTTTAATTTTAATTCATGGAATTTAAGGAGGAGCTCACCAACACCTGCAAATGTGATCTCTCTAACTAAAAGTTGATAGTTTCCGCGGGGTGGGTAGACAGTCAATTCCCCTTTTACAATGACCTGGTCTCCATCTTTAGGTGCTTTTGTAAGCCCTTTTGCTGAACCTTTGAACAGGACAGCAGAAATTTGCGAGGAAGCATCTTTGAGGGTAAAATAGATATGACCGGAAGATTGTTCTTTTAAGTTACTAATTTCCCCACGGACAGCAACCCTGGGAAAGCGGGATTCAAGCTGTTTTTTGATAGCAGTGGTTAAATCAGTAACTGTTAATATTTCTATGTCAGACATATCGCTTGCCAAGGATTCTTTTTCTTCGTTAGAATAATCGGAAAACACTATTTATGGCTCGACAAAAGATCATTGCTGGGAATTGGAAAATGCATAAGACCTCTCAAGAGGCCGAAAGCTATTTTCAAACATTTCTTCCACTTTTAAAGAACGACGTTAAGTCCTGGGAGCGCAAAGTCTTATTTGCTGTCCCTTTTACGGCGTTAAGGGCATCCTCTCTTGCCGCTTCTAAGCGAGTTATTATCGGGGCGCAAAATATCCACGATGCAGAGAGGGGAGCTTTTACGGG
>JBGAFY010000164.1:0-3591 GCA_044226975.1 Rhabdochlamydiaceae bacterium | reverse complement strand
AGCTGTGGACATCTTCTAATTTTTGATCATCCCAGCTCCAGATGTCCTGAAGGTTGACACCATCGACATTGGCAGCAGTCCCTCGGTAAAAATCGATCAAAGTACTCTGTTTGCTCACAATCCCCATCGCTGATCTAGCACATGAAAGAAACACATCTGCACAAAGAAAGAACGGTGTTGAAACAAGAGCAACCAGCGCTGCGACACATCCTATTCCACGGGCGCCTAAGTTGATGGCCCCTTTCCCTAAAACTTGCCATCTTGCGTCGGTAGGCTGAGCCGTGACCACGCCATCTGTAATTACATTAGATACGGATGTCCATACTTTACTTGTTATTTGAAATTCCATAAATCCTCATAAGAGACTGTTAACGGATTCAGGATTCGTTAATAGTCTTTAAATTTGAGGCTATTTTATTATATTTTTTACAAAACCTCAACGCCGAAAAAGACATATGTTTTTGTTGAATTAAAGAAAAAACAGGGTAGTTTAAAATTCCATCAGCACAGAGTCAAGAAGGAGGCACAGAGAACACAGAGTAACATCAATTCTTTATCTCTGTGTACTCTGTGGCTCTTCTTAACTCTGTGCTGATGGAATTTTCTGAAAGTTAAGTAGGGACTTTGAGCTTTTCGCTCTCCACAAGCTTAAAGAAAGAACGGGATTCTGCTGTAACGACCCCAGCAAGGGCACAGATCGCAATCAAGTTTGGCAATGCCATTAGTCCATTGGCAATATCCACTAAAGGCCAAACGATATCGAGATTGAGCAGTGCTCCAAAAAGAACCATCACACAAAAAACGATGCGGTACGGCTTAAGGGCCCTTTCCCCTGCTAAGAATGTAATGCAACGCTCGCCATAATACGCCCATCCTACGATGGTAGTATAGCCGAAAAGAACAATGCCTAGAGCGACAATAGCACTACCGCCTGGGATCACAGAACGGAATGCGTGCATGACTAAAGCGGCGCCATTTAAAACTCTCCCATCACTGCCTACAGCTCCAAGTACGTCAGTAACTGACAACACAAGAGCTGTTATGGTGCACACGACGAAGCTAGAAAGGAACACACCTGTCATGGAAATCAACGCTTGACGCCCTGGAACGTCTGTTTTGGCTGCTGCTGCTGCAATCGGTGCGCTACCAAGGCCAGCTTCGTTGGAAGAAACTCCCCTTGCAACACCCATTTGGACTGCCGCCATGACCGATGCCCCTAAAAATCCCCCAATAGCAGCTTGGCCATTGAAAGCGGATAAGAAGATTATTTTTAATGCATGTGGAATCTGTCCGGCCTTAAGAACCAAAATAATCAGCCCACCTGAAACATACATCAAGGCCATGATAGGAACTAGATAGCTGCTGACTTTTCCTATGCTCTTGATCCCCCCCATGACGACAAATAATGTGATGGCAGTAAGGATGATCCCTGTTGCCAAAGGTGGCACCATGAAGAGCTCTTGGAGCGCTGCAGCAATAGAATTCGATTGGGTCATGTTACCGCCAAAAAATGCGGAAAAAGCTCCGCAGGCAGCGAACATCATTGCAAGGCCTTTCCAACCTAATCCTTGTTGGATATAGTACATTGGCCCGCCGCACATCTGGCCGTTCTTATCGACAATGCGGAATTTTACAGCGAGGATCGCCTCAGCAAATTTTGTCGCCATCCCGATGAGGGCGATCACCCACATCCAAAAGATTGCGCCAAAACCACCTGCTACAATGGCTGTAGCCACACCTGCAATGCTACCTATCCCTATAGTTGCTGCAAGAGCTGTCATTAACGCTTGAAAATGGCTAATGTCACCTTCGGCTTCGGAATCTTGGCGTGTGAAGGCGAGCTTCAAAGAATATGTGAAATATTTGAACTGCATCCCTCGTAAGCGCCAAGTTAACAACAATCCTGTCCCTACAAGTAAAAAAACAAGAAATTTACTCCAAAGGGCCTCATCGACAGATTGCAGGATGTGGATGACCGAAGACTCCAGGTTGCTCATGAAATGCTTTCCTCTAATACAAGTTTGCGTTCTTTCTCAAGCAGTGCTTCAAAGCTCTGTGTTTCACGAATAACTACAGGAGCTAAGAGGAGCAACCCAACTAAGTTCGGGAATGCCATTAGACCATTCATGATGTTCGCAAATGACCAGACAGATTGCAAGCTGAGCAATGAACCTGGAATAACTATCAATGAGAAAATTAATCGATATAGAAAAACTCTGCGTGATCCAAAAAGGTACACAAAACATTTCTCGCCATAGTATGCCCAACCGAGGATCGTTGAATAGGCAAAAGGGATTAACGCAATTGCAACGATAATGCCTGCTCCAGGAATGACCTTGTCAAATGCTTTAGTTGCGAGTAAAGAACCGTTAAGCAATGTACCGTCAGGACCATATTCACCAAGTACGCCTGAAACGGCAATTGCAAGGCCTGTGATCGTACAGACAATGCAAGTGGTGATGAAGACGCTGCTCATCGAAACGAGTGCCTGTCTTCCAGGAGTGTCAGTTTTTGCAGCTGCTGCCGCTATAGGAGAGCTGCCGAGACCTGCTTCGCAAGAAAATACCCCACGGGAAACGCCCATTTGCAAAGCGAGCATCAGAGAAGAACCTAAAAAGCCACCAACTGCTGCTTGTCCAGTAAATGCTGAGGAGACGATTTGACAAAGCGCTTTGGGAACAAGGGTGATGTTCATTCCCACAATAACAAGCCCGCCTAAGAGATAGAACGCGGCCATTACAGGAACGAGGTAACTAGAAACTTTACCAATGCTTTTGATCCCGCCAAAAAGTGCGTAAGCTGTAAGCACTGCTAGGACGATACCACAAATTTCAGGCGATATGTGGAAGAGATCCCCCATCGCTTCGCTGACGCTATGCGCCTGGACCATGTTTCCAGTCCCTAAGGCTGTTATCATTCCTATGACTGCAAAGATGATCGCAAGCCATTTTTTATTAGCCCCTTTTTCAAGGTAGTACATTGGTCCGCCGCTCATCTCACCTTTATCATCACGGACGCGATATTTGACGGCTAAGATAGCTTCAGCGTACTTAGTGGCCATACCAATCAGTGCAGCAACCCACATCCAAAATAATGCTCCAATCCCTCCGGCTGCAATCGCAGTGGCGACGCCGGCGATGCTACCAATACCAATTGTGGCAGCAAGGGCGGTCATTAGTGCTTGAAAATGGCTAATGTCTCCTGCACTCGCATTCGACGAGTCATGCTTTTGAAAGGCTAGCTTGTGGGAGTACCAAAGATAACGGAATTGGATCCAACGTAACTTAATGGAAAGGTAGAGGCCGACTGATAGTAATAAAATTAATAAGGGAGGTCCCCAGACCCACCGATCGATTACTTCGAGAAAGTTCATTAAAAATTACCTAAAAAATGGATGATAGGAAATTGATACCCGCTTTCACATTTTTTTTCCACTCGATAAGGAGCCTTATGCTACATATTCAAGAACTGAAATTTTTTTGCATAGGTTTTTAATAGTTTTTTTTCAATTCCCTATCATTAATTTGTTTTAAGAACTTGCAAACGAATATCATATTAATTTTTTATTTTTAGTTGCTACAATTTTACCCC
>JBGAFY010000163.1:0-3592 GCA_044226975.1 Rhabdochlamydiaceae bacterium | reverse complement strand
AAACCCGCTCCAATCTCTTCTGAAAATAATGGGGGAGATACAGGCACTCCACCTGAAGACAGGAGCAGGTAGGCGTCATGACCTCTTGGGCTGTTTGCGCTGCGTTATTGGAACAGGTTCCCTATGATCAAAGGGAACCGTTACTTGATTTGCTTTCGCCTGAAGAGCGTGCACTTGCTGCTGCACAAATTCCCGCAAATATTGACATCCAAGAATCTTTTCCCGACTATGCTGGACAGCTAGCTCCTATCCATCCCTCATGGATCGCACCTCTTTTGCGCCAGCTCACTGAACGCGACATCCGCTTGTTCCTTGCAGTCCTTGAAGAAAATCAAGCCGAGTCCATCCGCAGGATCATTCGCCTCAACAATCATGTGCCCTTACTTAAATCGCTTGGAACAGAATTTTGCCAAAAATGGCTCCTGCAGTCCCTAACTCAAGATTCCGGCGACGTTTTACCTGTACAATGTTTACCACCAAGTCCTTTGAACACGCTTCTTCAATCGAACCATCAAGAACTTTCCCATTTAGCAGAGTATTTAGGGCTTTATGACGTTGCGTATGATTTGCGAAGGATCATTGACACAGCGAAAATTAAAAAAATCTACGCTTGTTTCACTCAAGAAGAAGTAAACCAGTTGAGAAAGCTGATCCATTCCCGCGATTCTGTCTCATTTAAATCTCTGGGATTGCAAGCTTGGGATGGAAATACTTCATCCTTGAAAAAAACCGTCTTGCAACGGGGAATCAACCGCTTAGCCAAAGCTTTTTATCCCGAACACCCGAGTCTTAAATGGCATATAGTCCATCGTCTCGACGAAGATCAAGGCACGCTTTTTGTTCAACTTTGCACTCCGCTCAACATTCCCAACGCCGTTTCCGCTTTACGCGAGCAGGTATTGGAAGCACTTGATATTACAAAAGCAAATACCAAGAAGGAAATATGAAGCTCTTTTCTCTAATTTATCAAGGCGATATCCACTTATCCGAAGAGCAAAAAATTATCTCTGCTGATCAGTATAGCGAGCTCCTCTCTGCTGAAGAAGTACTGCGAAAGGCCCGAGAAGAATCAGAACGTCAGAAAAGGGAGAACGATGAAGAGTGCGCCTTAAAGCTCCAAGAAGCAGAAGAACGCGGATTTGCTAAAGGGCTAGATTCTTTCAACGAACATCTGCTCGATTTTGACAAGCAAATCAAAAATTTGCGCTTAGAAATGCAACAAAGCGTCCTTCCTTTGGCTTTAAAAGCAGCAAAAAAGATCGTTGGAAAGCAGTTAGAGCTACACCCTGAGACGATCGTCGACATCGTCATGCAAGCAATCGGCCCAGTCTCTCAAAGCCGCAAAGTAAAAATTTATCTAAACAAGGTTGATAGAGAGATCATTGAACTCCACAAGCAGCGAATTAAAGATATTTTGGAACATTTAGACACTTTAACCATCCAAGAACGCAGCGATGTTGTTCAAGGTGGTTGCATTATTGAGACAGAAAGCGGCATTATTAACGCAAGTATTGAAAATCAATGGCGCGCTTTAGAAGCTGCGTTTGAACGTTACATGAAACCGTCCACTTAAGTAGCATACATGTCTCAAATTACCCGTACGCATTTTTTCATCCTTCTTTTCTTTGTTTTTGTAGGAATTATTCCTACTGGAGGGCTGTTCGCTCAAACTGAGGTCCTACCAGCATTTACTCAATCTGCTCCAGCCACCGCAGCATCGAGCGGAGCACCTCCATCGCTCGTCACTGAGCTTGCCGTCCTTGCAGGACTTGCACTTTTACCTTTTATCATCCTGTTGTTGACATCCTATGTTAAAATTGTCGTTGTGCTCTCACTATTAAGAAATGCACTTGGAGTCCAACAATCTCCCCCTAACCAAGTTTTAAACGGGATTGCAATATTAATGACCATCTATGTGATGTTCCCTACAGGTCTTGCTATGTATAAATCTGCAGAAGAATACATAGGGAACAACACCCCTCAAGAACTTTTTTCCGCTCCCACTGCCGGATTTATCGTTGGGGTCATGGACCATTCGAAAGAACCGCTTCGAGAGTTCCTCCAAAGAAATTGCGTCAATAAGCACATCACAAGTTTTTACCAGCTTGCCCAGAAATCTTTTCCCGAGGAATTTCGCAAAGTCCTAAAGCCCACAGATTTTATCGTTATAATCCCAGCGTTTATTACCTCGCAGCTAAAGGCCGCCTTTGAGATTGGTGTCTTGATCTATCTACCCTTTTTCGTCATTGACCTAGTTACATCCAACATTTTGCTTGCCATGGGTATGATGATGCTATCGCCGCTTACAATAGCGCTACCACTTAAACTACTCCTTCTCGTCATGGTGGACGGGTGGACAGTCATTATTCAAGGCCTTGTGTTAACATTCAGGTAATTCATGTTTTCTTCTGAAATTTACCAACTGACCTATCAAGCCCTGTTGTTAATCCTTATCCTGTCAGGGCCGCCAATTCTGATTAGCACAGCACTCGGACTCTTTGTCGCAATCTTTCAGGCGGCAACACAGATCCAAGAACAGACCCTTTCATTCACGGTAAAGCTTTTTGCCGTAATCATCACATTGCTCCTTATGGGAGGATGGCTTGGAGCGCAAATCCTGCAATTTGCCAACAGCATATTGCAGAATTTCTATAAGTGGTCTTCATAATGACACCGGTAACCACAGATTATTTGTCATTATTTACTAGCATCCCACAGATCAACCCTATCTCTCTTTTATCCTATTTTCTTTTGGGATTGATGCGCATGACGCCGATTGTTGCCATAGCGCCATTCTTAGGGGCCAAATTACCAGGTCCTGTCAAAATGGGAATCGCAATATCCCTGACAACGATCTTGTTGCCACATATCATATTTTCTGCAAAAGAGCCCCTTGCATTTAATATGTACTTTATTGCAATGGCCCTCAAAGAACTCCTCATAGGAATGCTCTTAGCCTTTTTTGCGTCTATTCCCTTTTATATTGCGCAATCAGCAGGTGTATTGATCGATTTTTTAAGAGGTTCTTCTGCCCTGATGGTCCAAGATCCGGTAATGCAAACCCAGGTTTCCCCCATCGGTCTCTTATATAATTATGTGCTGATCGTCTTGTTCTATTCTATTGGCGGCCCTTTCTATTTCCTTGATGGCGTTATGGAGTCGTATCAAGTTATTCCCGCAGATTCGCTGATCAATCCCTTGTTCTTTAGTGCCAGCCATCCATTTTGGAACTCATTGATGCATCTCTTAACTCAATTTACAGCTGTCTCGATCCAGCTCGCCGCCCCTTCGCTTGTTGCTATTCTTATGGCTGAAATGTTCTTAGGAATTGCAAACAGACTAGCCCCGCAAGTGCAGATCGCTTTTTTAGGTATGTCCATCAAATCACTGCTCGGCATCGCACTTCTTGCTGCTGGGTGGTTTGTCATTCTCCAGCAAATGGGCAAACAGTCTCTACTTTGGCTTGAACAAATTGGAAAATTGTTAAAGTATCTGCATCCCTAACTTCGTCATTAGACCTCTTTTTTGGAACGCTCTCTTTAATTGACTATTTACAAAAAAAAATTAAATTTTTTTCTATTGTCCCGAAATT
>JBGAFY010000162.1:0-4220 GCA_044226975.1 Rhabdochlamydiaceae bacterium | reverse complement strand
CCTTAAGACATTCCCGATGAAGGAACGGTCTTTTTTTAATCCAGCATAATGGCTGAGATCACTTCTAACGACATTGAATGGTTCTGGTTTGTGAGACAACGCCTCGTTCAAGCGGTCGATGTCAGCCGCAAAGTTAGCAACGAGCTCTATGCGTTTTTCAGCTTGTAGACAAGATAAAAAGACGAGCATTAAAAATACAAAAAGAGCTTTTCTCATAAATTGTCTATCTGGATTGGCTTAATAGTTTCATTAAGTGGAAAGTTAAGTACTTTTGAAAAAAAGTAGAGCTGGGCTTCCAACGACCGCTCGACATTTTCTGCCTTTCTAAAACCGTGTTGCTCGCCTTGGAACAGTAAATACGCTGTAGGGATCTTGCGCTCTTTTAGGCTATTGAACATCATTTCGGATTGAGAAGGAGGGACAACAGCATCTTCTGCTCCTTGGAAAATGATGATTGGGCAGTGAATTTTCCCAGCACTATGAATGGGAGAGCGTTCTATATAGACCGCTTTTTTCTCTGGATAGGGGCCCAAAAGTTGGTCAAGATAGCGCGATTCAAATTTATGCGTATCTAACGTGAGCCTCTCTAAGTCGCTTACTCCAAAATAATCTGCGCCTACTTGAAAGACATCGCGGAAAGCAAGTGCTGCAAGTGTCGTATATCCACCCGCGCTGCCTCCTTCTATGGCTAGGCGTTTAGGGTCCGCGAGCCCTTTTTTCACACAATACAATGCGGCATTTGTGCAATCATCGACATCGACGATCCCCCAATTGTCCTTAAGTCGATCGCGGTATTTTCGCCCGTAACCTGTACTGCCTCCATAATTCACAGTAATGACGGCAAATCCGCGTGAGGTCCAAAACAAGGTTTCCAGAGAATATCCAGGAGATGTGTGCCAGGTAGGGCCGCCATGGGACTGAACGAGCAAAGGAGGTTTCTCATCAGCCATTCCACGGAAATTAGGATTTGTTGGAGGATAGTAAAACGCATGAGCCGTGTATCCATCAGTAGTAGGAAATTCAATTGCTTTTGGTTGAGAGAGATATCCTTGGTCAAGCGACTTTGAACGGCTTTTTTTAACAATTGTAGTCGCTCCGTTGCTCAAATTATAAAGGATGATGGATGAGGGCTCATTGGGGGAGCTGGCAATCATAGCCACTTGATCGTCCTCTACTTCAATTTTGCTCACAGTCGTATAGGGAAGATCTATGATTTGATAAGTGCCTTTAGATGTTATTTTAGCAAATTTATGCGATCCATTTTTGACATAACTGCAAAAAATCCCCTCATTTGAAAATCCCATCAATGAACCGCCAAATATCCATTGTGGCAGTGCGCATTCTCCTTCAATTGCACATACGGGTTTGGAGTCTTTTTCTCTATAGATGTTCCACCAGTTCAAGCGGTCGGAAATGTAATAGAGCTTGCCATCTGCAGACCATTTAGGATCGGCAATCGATTCTTTGAGGCCCCCAGCGACAAGCCGCTGCTTTTTGGACTGGAGGTCGATCACCCAAAGTTCTGATCCATCCCAAGGCATATTGGGATGGTTCCATGTCAAATAGGCTAATTGTCTGCCGTCAGGGCTGAGTCGAGGATTTGAATAAAAATCATTTCCTGAAGCAATTGTTTGGACTACACCGGATGAAGGGTCGACTTTGACAATCGAGTTTTCAACGGATCCTCCATGCTTTTCCATGACATAATAGAGTTCGGTTATAGCGGCATTAGCGCAGCCATCTGCAAAACGGCAGGTTTCTAGCGATGTCACTTTACGGATATTCCCAACTTGGTCAAGACAGTGTACTTGTTGATCTTGATCGTTGATGAAGTATATTTTTCTCCAGCGATCAAAAGTGCCCCTCCGCCATACTCGCTGAACTCTGCTGCGAACGTTGTATTCTTGAGAAAAAGTTCTTTTTCTCTTCTTGTGCGCTCCACTTCATAAGTGTAGTGCGCCCGCCTGCGGAAGGACGGCTCTCTAGCCAATAGATCTGTCTATCGATTAGTTTTACCTCAGAAAATTTTGCAGCACCCTCAGCGACATTTTGAGCGGAGATGGGCGATTGCCAAGAACCATATGGGGCAGATTTCATCGATACATCCTCTGCAAAATTGCTGAATGGTACATGCAGAAAAAGAGCGATCCAAACACTTGAGAAACGACAAGAAGAGTTGAACATTAAATGGCATTCCTATTGAAAAGAGCAAAGCGATAATCTTCTTGTAAACTTCACATTTTCTCAAACTAAAAAAAGCTAAAGTGGTAGTTGATTTGGAGTGCGGGGACTTGTCAGCGCTTTTTTTTGCATCGACTTGTCGATGCAAGTACCAGTTGTAAAGCATCGACAAGTCGATGCATGGAAAAAAGAGGTGACTAGTCCCCGCACTCCAAATCCGATTTTTGAATCACGTTCGGTATAAATTGCATCACAGTCTGGTTAAAACTTGAAACAATTCCTATTTCATTTTACTTTGAACGAAATAGCGATTCATAAGGATGTTCGTTCATGAAGACAATTTTGTGTGTCCTTGCCTGTGTAGTTAGTTTCTTTTCGTTACATGCAGCGCAGACTATTGAAGGATATTGGAAAAGCATTGATGAAAAAACTGACAAACCGCAATGCCTTGTTTTGATCTATCCATATGAAGGCAAATACTATGGGCGTATGGTAGGCACCTTTGACGAAAATGGCGTTATCGATGATACGATCTATGCCCCCAAAGATCGTGCTCCGGGAGTTGTTGGAAATCCCTTTTATTCTGGTTTAGATTTTATCGTTAATTTGCAATGCACGGGTTCAAGATATAAAGGGAGGATCCTCGACCCGCAAAAAGGAAAATGGTACAGGGCCGAGTTATGGGTGAAGACCAATGGCAATTTGAATGTACGGGGAGAGTTAATGTTTTTTGGAAGAAATCAAGAATGGCTCCCAGCTGAAAACAGCGATTTCCCAAAAGGGTTCAAAAAACCCGACGTGAAAACATTGGTCCCTGTGATGCCAGAAGTAGAATAACGAAATTATCGGAGACGTTTCAGAATTCTTAAGGCTTCCGTTTCATCTATCAATAGGAAGCGATCAAACTCCTCTTCATAGCTGTATACGTCGCCTTTGGCAATGTCGAAATACCATCCATGGATATTTAATTGTCCTTTAGCGATGCGTTCTTGCACAATAGGGTAGGTTTTCAAATGGGCGATTTGCTGCAAGACGTTCATTTGAGAAAGCTGATTATGTGAGTCGAGTTGTTTATCTGTCGCAGAACTGTTTAATAGTTCATTGTTGCAGCATCCACAATGCTTCAACCATCCCTTAAGTGCAGGGCATTCAATAGTATCTAATCCGGATAGGACAGCGCGCATGGCGTTGCAATCAGAATGTCCGCAAACAATGATATCTTTGATCGGTAAATTGTTTAGGGAAAATTCAACAGCTGCTGCTTCTGCACATCCGGAATGCACAAGCGAAGGATGATGTTCAGGGATGATATTACCGACGTTGCGGATGACGAAGACATCACCGGGGTTCGTTGAAGCAAATACATTGGGTGCCACTCGGCTATCTGAACAGGCTATAAGCAAAGCATCGGGAGATTGTCCATTTGCAAGATGACTAAAATTATCTAGATATTCAGGTAAGCATTTCTGGCGAAAATCTAAGATGCCATTGATGAGCTTTTTCATTTAGATACCGCAACGGTTGCTGAAGGTAAGAGTTGGCCCATCTGTACGGTTAGCTCTTGTTTAAAAGAAGCCGCGAGCACCCCTTTAGCGTCAAAAGCATTGTGTGCTTGTGCTACGGAGACATTAGGCTTTATCACTTCACCCCCGACATTTTCTATGATTGCTTGTAAATGGACAAGTGCTCTAGCTCCACCAATACTGCCAGGAGATGCGCTCATGATAGCGAATTTTTTCCCTTTGACGGCATCTCTAGAAGGTTTTCCGTCGGCACCGCGGGAGGCCCAATCTAGGGCATTTTTTAATACAGCAGGTATGGAACTATTATATTCTGGAGAAGCGATGATAATGGCATCGCTTTCGATCATCAGATTTCTTAAGCGCTTAGCGTTGTCAGGTAGTCCCTCTTTAGCTTCCAGATCGGCATCATAGAAGGGCATGGGGTAGTCTTTCAAATCGATTATCGTGACCTTGGCACCCATTTGCTCTGCAATTCCTTTTGCTTCCTGTACCAATTTTGTATTCAAAGAGCCTGTA
>JBGAFY010000161.1:0-3678 GCA_044226975.1 Rhabdochlamydiaceae bacterium | reverse complement strand
AGAAGCAGGGAAACAACAGACGGAAGAGCAAGTAGCCCTTTACCTGCGCAACGCCCAAGCCCTAAAGAAAGGTCTGGAAGAAAAAGGGTTTTGTTGTTTTGGCGGAGTAAATAGCCCTTACATATGGTGTGCAGTGCCCAATGGAATGAAATCATGGGATTTCTTTGATTATCTACTAGACACCTGTCAAATTATAAGCGTACCCGGTAGTGGATTTGGGAAACTTGGTGAAGGGTTCATCCGATTTTCCGCATTCAGTACCGAAGAAAAAATTTCCTTAGCCCTTAAAAGAATCGAGAACATATGCGTTTCGTGCTAGCTTCCGACCACATCAGTTTTTTCCAGCAACACCATTGGTTGGAATTAGAAGGTTTTATTGAACCTAAAGAGATCGAATCAGCTCAAGAACATGCTCGCAAGACCATGGCATCTAGGCTTCAAACACGAGAATCAGAACTTTCATTGGTCACCCCTATTTCATTATTCCAAGCTGGACGCGATCTGTTCGCAAGCGATGATTTTTTTAAAAAATTAAGCACGCACAAGCGCTATGCCCAATATTTTTCCGAGATCGCACACGTACATCCTATTAAGCTTGCTTGCGACCAATATTTAACGCACACTACAGGCAAAGGCCCGCTGCCATATCCGAAAGCAATCAGCCTGAAAGATGCATTTTGCTACCAGCCAATCCTTGGCGGTTTGCTCGTTTGCTTGAGCACAATGACAGCAATAAGCGGAAGCGGAACCCACCATCCCGGCAACATTGTCGTCTTGCATCCAACAAAGAAATTACCCTTGAATGCTTGGCTACAAGAACCCGGCTTTTCTGCCCTTCTCATTGTATACGGAAACGAGAAGACCCTCTATGTGCACCAAAAGCTCGATCCTCAAACACATGTTTTGAAACGAAACGGTCTTGTCTTTGGTGATCACCTACCCAATGGGACACATCCGATCCTAGTCCATTAGACCTCTTTCGAAACTTGCTCTGCTTGGAAAAATCGAAGATTTTTTTGCAGTTTCAAGCGCTGTCGAATTGACATACACGAAGTGTGTAGGCGAGGAGTCAGCTCTTGAAGCTGCAAAAAAAGATCGATTTTAACAAGTAGATGGAGTTTCGAAAGAGGTCTATTAGAACAGGCTCTTAGCCCGCTGCAAAAGATCCTCTAAAGACAAGCCATCTAGATAATTCCCAGTAAGGAAAAATCCCTCTTCCTTACTTAGCAAGCTCTGTATGGCAGCAATCCGTTTTTTATGCCCCAAGACATACTGCGGGATTGCCTTTTCCATAAAATATGCAGCGGAATACACAGGATCTTGTGAAATATGGACATGCCGCTTGAGCGCTTCTAGTGCAACTGTTTCTGCCTCCTGAAGATTCTTTACTTCTTCGGAAACCATCACTGTAAAACGGGTTTGTTGATCCACATCTTGTTCAGGGAAAATATTAGAATCAAAAACAACTCCTAATACTTTCTCATTTGCTTTACTAGGCACCAAATACCCAAATCCTTTAGGAGACCTTATCTTTTCATTAAACCCAATATGAACAACATACAGTGAACGGTAAGGGATTTCGCTCAGCAGAATGGCTGCAGCTGGATTTTCAGTCTTGATCACACGAGATAAGACAAAAGCTGGAAGAGCACTAATGACAGCATCTGCAAGGATATTTCCTTTATTAGTATTAATGGTCCAACGTCCTTTGTCTCTTGTACAACTCATTACTTCTGTATCGAGCATAACTTGAGTTTGAAGCTGTTGTTGCAGTCTTGCGCAGACCGAGCTTAAACCTTCTCTTACAGAAAAGTATCCTCGCGGCCCTGATCTCTTTGCCTTTGAAAAAAAGCCTCTTGTCAAACTCCCTTTCTCTAATTCCCACTTTTTTAAAATGGGGAAACACGCCTCGACCGAGAGCTCATCTATGCTCCCAGAGTATATCCCTCGTGCGAGAGGATCGATGAGTTTATCAGCAAATTCTGCGTCTATGCGACGGGAAAAAAATTCTCTTAAGGTTTCTTCTTTCTGTGTTTCTGGCTTTACGCTCCATTCTTTGAAGAATGCCCAAAGTGAATTTCTTGTGAGAGGAGAAATGAGAATTTTTAGAAAACTATCAGGAACTTGCTCAAGGACATCTTTCCAATAAACAAAACGTTTTGAAGATCCAGGATCAGAATCTACAATCTTTTCTTGCATGTGAAGATCATGTATCATCTCAAGCCAAAGAGGTGCTTTGTTCCTTGATAAGGCGCGTGGGCCAGCTTCGAAAAGGAACCCTCCTTCATGACAAGTATGGACCCAACCACCTGTTCGTGCTTGTTTTTCAAGCACGACAATCTCAACATCAGGCTTTAGCTTTTGAAGAAAATAGGCCGAAGCTAGTCCGCTGATTCCTCCACCCAAAATTGCTACTTTCATCTTGCACCTTTATATTAGACCTCTTGCGTAACTAAGGTTCTGTCGATTTTCGAGTTCTTTTGAGCCGATTTTCGACTTCAAATTGCAGGGATAATATCAACTTTCGTATATTACCCCTGCAATTTGAATCGAAAAGCGGCCAAAATAATCTCGAAAATCGACGACCCCTTAGTTACGCAAGAGGTCTATTAGTGATCACAGCATCTTTTACTGCTATTTTACGAAGAGCATAAGCTCCGATTAAACAGAGCAGTATCCCAATAACAAAGACCGCTTGAGGGCCAACAGTGGTCGCAAGCAATCCGCCAATCAATGGAAAAACCAGTCCGCGAAAACCAAGCATCAAGATATTCACACTTGTGTATGGTGCAGAATTCGTTCCTTGAGAAAAGAAGGTTCCAGAAAGATTCCAAACTAAATGACTGCCTGCTTGAAAAATCCCATAGAAAAAGAAGGCGATAAAGATGAAACATAGCTGCTGTTCAGCCAACAGTAAAAATATTGGAAATATCCCAAAGCCTAATAAAATCCAGATCGTAAGATGATTAATGTTGAAATTCAGCAATCCTCTCTTCCAAAGGAACGTCGTTCCAATGACTCCTAAAGCCATGAACACAAATCGTGCAACCGTAATTTGAGTGTGGGTAAGGGCAAGTGTCTTCACATAAAATAGCGTTTGGGAGGGAGCTATCAACATTAACGCAGCGCCACCTATTGTAAATGCCACTTGGAATAGCAAAAAATCTTTTTTTCCTTTCATTAATGCAAAGCTCTCCTTAAGAGCAAAATGGTGCGGAAGCTTTTGAACAACACGACTAGTTGGTGAAGAAGGCGTCGGAATCCCTCTTAAAAGCAACAGATTGGATAAACCGACCAGAGAAAACAAGCACAGTAACCATTTAAGTGAACTTTCAACTGTATCAAGCAAATACCCAAGAAAGATCCCGATGATTCCACTTACAATAACTCCCAACATAAAAGAGGTAGAAAAGACATTTTCACGTGTTTTCTTTGGAAGATTCTGTTGTAAGATCTCGATCCAGCCTGGCAATCCAGCACGATAAAACAATTGATAAAATCCAGCGGAGATGATGACCAGCCACACTTTGCCAAACGGTGAAAATATCACAAATGGAAGGTGCGCAAGCAGGCAGGCCCCCATTACATTTTTTAATATGTGTTCTTTGTCATGTGACAGCCTGGCTCCCCAGAAGTATGAAAAGAATGACATAACAGGTCTAAGAGAAATAAATAATG
>JBGAFY010000160.1:0-3690 GCA_044226975.1 Rhabdochlamydiaceae bacterium | reverse complement strand
CAAGCGACAGGGTGAATTTTGAATTTGTACGGATCTATCAATCCTTGTCAAAAGAAGATCAAGCTCTTTTTTATAATGCCTTTAAGACTTTTGGTATGACCGCAGATGAAGAGCGCTCTTTAATTGTAGAGAAACATCCCAAGGTGTTTCGGATTTTAGATGATATTCAAAGTTCTGAAGTTAGAAAAAAGTTAGAGCAAGAGCTTTTTTCTACATTAAGAAAAGAAGTTTCTTTTACTGAAGGTGAGCTTTCCAATTTCGCCTGCCACAAATTACCCAAACAAACAGCTATATTTGAAAGCGTCTTATTACATAAAGTCGAATTGTTAACAACCGAACAGCAAACGATACTCTATAAGCAATTAAGAGAAATAGCGGTTACACAAGATTTAATAAATATTCAAGATTGGGATAAGGAATGGGGAAAATACAACATACAATCTGACTGTCAGAACAGTCCTTGGGCCTCTCGCTTAGTTAGAGGGCTTAAAGCAATCGACATCAGACATCGCGATGGAAAATTCCAAGAATTGATAATTGCATATAATAAGAAGATTGGAGAAGAACTTACCCGCCGTCTTTTTAAGTATTGTCCACTTGTTGATATCGTTCGAAAAGGGGAATTGCTTGTCCTTACAAACGAGATGGCACTTGATTTGAACTCTCGCGCTGAACAGCTGCAAAAGTTACATGCATTTAAAGAAGCTCTCTCAAAAAAACACTCCTCTATTGACAGTGCTCTGCAAGATCCATCTCATATATTGCAAAAGTTATGGAAAGAAAAAGAACTAAGAATACTTCTTTGCCCTAAGGTTCATTCTGCAAAAGAATTAGCAAATCAACAGTCACTAATAATAGAGCTATTTGAATGTCTAGACTGTTTGCAAAAAGAAGAAATCGACAGCAAATCGGCTGAGGTCCTTTTGGAAATGATTTTAAAGAGGTTCTCCTTCCATCCAAGGCAAGATCAGATCTACGGCCAAGTTAGTCTAAATGAGATCATGAAGAGAGGGGTGGAACAAGCACTCAAAGGAGATGTTAAGGTCTCAGAGCATAGTCGTTGTAAGAATGTATATTCTATTTGTGCTGAGGATTCTATTACGATTGGAAAATTTAAGCCTAATCCTTCAGCTGTTGTCGCCAAAGAGGTCCGAGGATACGTTTGCGATAGTATCTTTGGCTTCGGAATGACGCCTGCTACAGGATTTGCTAGGTTGTCAATCAGTAGCTTAGTAAGCTCTTTAAAAGGCTCGTTTCAGCTTGTGAGTGATAAATTTAAATATGTAGAAATTTTAAATCAATCCGGCGAGAAAGCCTTGGCAAAGCTCTCTTTCAATGAAGCGACTGAATTGTACAATAAAGCCTTGGATCATCTCAGAAAATTCCCTGCTCAGATTCGGAAGGAAATTGAAGTGCTCTTTGGAATACGAAATGCAAAAAATTCACAAAATAAAACTTTGAGTAACGATCATATAAACGCTTGGCATTTGGCTATAGATGAATTTCTACAATCTGAAGCTCTTTACTATTATAAGCAGAATAACGAATTTGAGTTGACTCCAGAGCTCGGTAGCATTCAAAGCTGGATTAATGAACCCTCTCAAAGGGTAATTGATTTCATCGTTCATAATCCGAATGCTGGTGAGAAGTTAAAAGAGCTCCCTAAAGCTTATGTCCATTTATATTGCCTCTTAGGGTTTATTAAGGGGAGTGAAGATGGTTTTTCTGGAAACGCTTTAGTGACTTTTGCTCCAGATGGAGGTATTAAACAGATCTATGAGTTCGATGATGAATTGTCGCTACCTAATGAAAATAATTGGAATAAATTTAGGATATGGCAGCTTGGCCTTCCTCAAGCAGACCTGCCTTTTGACCGCCCGACGCTGATGTTGTTTTCTAGGACAGATGTTCTAAAAACGCTTTTCTCTTATTACAATTTAAAAAATCCTCTTATTGATAAACAGTCAATACAGGCACAAGAGCAGAGAATTCTCAAATTGATCTCAATTTTTGGAGAAGAGCTGAAAAAGTCTCTCCCTACCCTCACTCCTAGGGGACTGTTTTTCTTATTGTCAAATGGAGGAATGAATTTCGATTATTGGCATAAGGAGAAAAACCTAAATCCCTGGGTTGTATTTGAATATTGTACAGGCGATTTGGGTAGAGCTTGTTATTTTATTGGTCAAGGAAGTCACGATGTGCTCAATGCCAACTTTGAAAAACTTTATGATGTTGAAGGTAAATCAAAGATTTTGTTCGATGCTATTAAAAATGAATATCCTCGAGTCCGTTTAGTGGTCAAGTATGATACAGGCTTTGGGAATAACCTGTTTATTAGGGGAGCTCTGGCAGGAATTAGCTGGGAAAATGGTTGTCAATTGCGCTGTATTGATCCCAAGACATGGATCTTTGAGAGCGACCATGAAGTTGTAGAAGGGGAATATAAAATTTATCTAAATAATGAAACCGAAGAAGACTATAAGCTGAACCGTGTTATTCTTGCCAACAGTAGCAAGTCGAAGGTTGTCTATCCTACTTTTCCAAATATTGGATGAACTAAGCGGGTTTTAGAGACTTCCTGCGTACTCAAAAAGAGCTTTAGCCCGGTCGTCATCGGGTATTAATTCTCCTGTTTTAGACTTTTTTAGAAAAGCAAGCTCTCCGCATCGCCAGGTGTTGTCCTGGATCTCGTTCCAAAATTTAGTGCCTTTAATATGATAAAATATTCCAAAGACAGCCTCTTGCTGCTTGAGAGTCAGTGTAGAGAACTTTTCAAGCGCTTGAGCTGGTTTCCCATCCCGGAAATGGCGTGCAATTGCAATAAATGGTTCGTGCTTTTGGCTTGGAACTAAATGCCATTGTTTTAGCGCTCCCTCCATAGAAACTGTGAAGAGCTGGCCATCCTGATAATTCATTGAAACAATAGTCTGGCAATGCTCTGTAAATGAAGACAGACAAGTCCTTTTTTCTAGGTCCCAGAGCCGAATTTCACCTTCGTCGCTTCCAGAGAGTAGATAGATATCATAATATAACAATAAAGAAGTTACCATATATCGATGCCCATGAAGAAGGTCGATAATTTTCTTATCTGAAATATTAACAAGCGCTATCAGTCCATTTGGTTTGCCTGTGTTCTCTGTAACTCCGATGATCAAATGGTCTTTAGTTAAAGTGATAGAGCGCGTCCTATAATTGTTAAGAGGAATCTCGCCAACGAGATTTACTTCGGGTAATTTATATAGATATACGTGGTAGTCCTTGCGTTGCTTGTTCCCAGAGCCAATGAAAAGGGTTTTGTCGCTGTAGTAGGCACATTGGATATTGTCGGATGGGTCATTTATTAAGGACGTAGTTTTCGTCTTTTCCCAAGTCTCCCACTTGAAAGAATGAAATTCACCTTCACTGGATATGCTACATAGACAATCCGAATCTTTAAATAGAATGATCGCGGGAGCAATTTTATTAATTACGTGCGTGGTAGTTTTACTGTCCAAGTCCCAAATCCGGACTGTTTCATCGTAACAAGAAGATACCATATGCTTATCTATGAGTGCCAATTGGCTTACAGAACGCGCATCATGGCCTTGAAGCGAAATATAAATCGAAGGATCATTGCGATTATATACGGATATGATCCCGTTCGACCCACCTATACAAAAAAAGTCTGCATTGACATCCAGACACCATGCC
>JBGAFY010000159.1:0-4067 GCA_044226975.1 Rhabdochlamydiaceae bacterium | reverse complement strand
AAACTCGCAAAGCTTGCGAACGTTGTCTTCTCCAAACCCTCGTGCACACCCTTGATACGCTACAGTAGAATCATCGTAACGATCGCATAAGACAAACTTTCCTTGTTCTAATGCGGGACGGATCAAATGGTCCACATGTTCAGCACGGTCTGCAAGGAAAAGCAATAGCTCTGCTCGGTGGGAAATAGGAGCGTCGCGCACTTCCAAAAGCAAACGGCGAATCTCTTGTCCGATAGGAGTTCCGCCAGGAGCACGCGTGGAGACCACTGCGTGCCCTGCTGCTGTTAGCTCGTGAGAGAGCCTAGAAATCAATGTTGATTTCCCAGCTCCCTCACCACCTTCAAGTGTTATCAGTTTTCCCTTGTAGGTCATCGAGCTGCTCTTTAGCTTTATCTGTTTCTATATACTCAATTTTCTGTAGTCCGACAAGGTTATCTCCATTATGGAGATTAACAAGGCGCACCCCCTGTGTCGAACGGCCCATGACTCGGACATCTGTCATGGAAATGCGGACTGTTTGACCAGCATTCGACATCATCACAACGCTATCTTTGTCAGTGACTGAGACTGCTCCGATAACCTCTCCGTTACGTTCATTGGTAATGATCGAACGGACACCAACCCCACCACGGTTTGTTTGACGGAAATCTTCAACAAGCGAGCGTTTGCCATAGCCTTTACCGCAAACAATGAGCAGCGACTCTGTGCCTTTGACGACTTCGCAAGAGACAACGGCATCATTTTCATTACGCAAAGAAGCCCCACGCACTCCTCTAGCAACTCTACCGACGGGTCTGACCTGCGATTGGTCAAAGCGCACTGCCATACCATTCTTAGTAAAGAGCATGATCTGCTCCCCTTCACGAACAAGGCGTGCAGCAATTACTTCATCACCTTCATCGATATTGATCGCATAGACTCCTTTACGACGTGGAGAACTAAATGCATCGAGCTCTGTCTTCTTCACAACACCTTGGCGTGTGGCAAGCAAAATGCTCGCTTTTTCTTCGAAAGAGCGCACTCTTAAAACTGCCGCGATCTTCTCATTAGGCTGGATGTCCTCAAGAAGGTTGATGAGCGGTTTACCTTTTGATCGGCGCCCAGCTTCTGGTATCTGCCAGACTTTGAGCCAATAACATCTGCCAAAGCTGGTAAAGATGATCATCGTATCATGAGTAGACGCTACATAGATGTCTTTGAGTGTATCGGTCTCTTTTTTCTGTTCTATACCGATCACACCCTGTCCACCACGGCGCTGCTCACGGAAGGTATCGATCGGCATACGTTTGATGTAATCATCTTCAGAAATTGTGATGATGACAGGCTCATCAGCGATCAGATCTTCCATGTTGAATTCGCCTTCTGCAGCAATGATTTTAGTCTTGCGGTCAGAAGAATGGTGTTTTTTAAGCTCGAGGAGCTCGTCTTTGATAATACCACGGACAAGTAGCTCGCTCGCAAGCACAGCGCGATAATGTTGGATCTTCTGCTGGAGATCTTGGTATTCCCCTTCGATCTTCTCTCTTTCAAGGCCAGTCAATTGGTACAGTCTTAATTCAAGGACAGCATTAGCCTGTCTTTCAGATAAAGAATAGCGCGCCATTAATTGCTGTTTTGCTTGATCGCGGCTTTCACTTTCTCGGATTAAGCGGACGACTGCGTCTAAATGATCAAGAGCTTTGAGATAACCTTCGAGGATATGCGCTCTGGCCTCTGCTTTTGCAAGTTCAAAACGGGTGCGGCGACGGACCACTTCAATACGGTGCTCAATCCAAGCACTGATCATCAATTTGATGTTCATAGTGCGAGGTAGTCCCTTATCGAGGGCCAACATATTGCAACCGAACGTCACCTGCATATCAGTAAACTTGAACAGCTGGTTGATGGTGACATCAGGAATCTCACCTCGTTTAAGTTCGAGGACAATGCGCATTCCATCTTTGTCTGATTCATCACGGAGATCGGAAACTCCGCCAATCGTCTTTTCGTTTACGAGATCGGCAATCTTTTGGATGAGCCCTGCTTTACTGACGTTATAAGGGATCTCATCGACGACAATTCTTTGTCTATCTCCACCATCTTGGTCTTCGACGTGCATAACTGCGCGCAAGATCAGCTTGCCTCTTCCTGTGTGAAAAGCTTCTTTAATTCCTCGGTAACCGCAAATCACGCCACCAGTTGGAAAGTCGGGAGCAGGCATCACTTCCATAATTTGATCAATCGTGGTCGATGGATCGTCTACAACGAGCATTGTAGCAGAGATCAACTCTCCCAAATTATGAGGAGGGATGTTTGTCGCCATACCGACGGCAATACCTGAAGAACCGTTAGCGAGCAAATTAGGGAATTTAGCAGGAAATACAGTGGGCTCAGTCTTCGTCTCATCGTAGTTAGGGACGAGGTCCACTGTGTCTTTTTCCAAGTCTTCCATCAAGGCCATTGAAGCGTGAGTTAAACGCGCTTCAGTATAACGCATGGCAGCTGGGGGGTCTCCGTCGACAGAGCCAAAGTTACCCTGACCATCGACAAGCGTATAGCGCATCGCCCAATTCTGGGCCATGCGGACCAATGTGGGGTAAATTACAGATTCGCCGTGAGGATGGTAGTCACCAGAGGTGTCGCCCGAAATCTTCGCGCATTTTCTGTGCTTTCCTCCTGGAGACAAATTAACGCTATCGCATCGCATACAGGATGCGGCGTTGGGAAGGTTTCATTCCATCGCGTACATCTGGAAGTGCACGGAGAGATGATGACGGACATGGAGTAGCGTAAATAGCTCTCCCGACTTCCTCCTCCAGACATTTCTCGGAAGGATCGATTGGATCTTTTGGGTGTCATAGATAGTCTCCTTCTCCTTAAATGTCCAAATTCTTCACTGACAAAGCATGATGCTCAATGAAAGCACGGCGGGGAGGAACATCCTCACCCATTAACATGGTAAACATGTGGTCGGCAGCAACAGCATCTGGAAGTGTTACCTGGAAGCAGGTTTCTAACAGTAGGGTCCATAGTCGTTTCTCAGCCAGCTGGTCGGCGTTCATTTCGCCCAAACCTTTATAACGCTGCACTTCGATCCCTTTGCGGCCATTAACACGGAAGAACTCAATCCCTTCTTTCAAGGAATGGATCGGTGTTTCTGTCCCATGTTCATCGATCACGTCGAATAATTTCCCATCGACAATAAGATATTGGTCGAGAGAAAAACCATATGAAGCAAGAACCTCTTTCAAAGAACTGAGTACTTTCTCTTCATAAAGTTCGACAAACGATAATCCTTTGAGCTTAAAGACGCGCATTTCGTCTGTGACCTCGTTTTCAGGGATCACACTAATCCTTTGAATATGCTGTTGGCGCTGAATTTCTTCATCTTCTTCTTTCAGTTTTTGGAATTCTTCCTCGGAATAAACAAAACGGCTTTGATCGCCAATTTTCACTTCAAAGCGAGGCATCCGTCCTTCGACGTCTCTAGAAGCGAGAAACTCACGGAAAGGAATTCCTTTGCGCTCGATAGAAACCATAAACTGTTCAATCTCGCGGATCGCTTGTAGCAGGGCTTCAACCTGTTCTTTGGTGAGAAGTTCTGTATGACCAACTAAACGGATCGTCACATCACTTGTACCAAGCTTAAGCAAATATTCATCCATCTCTCTTTCACTATGGATATAACGGCTGACCTTTTTGCGTGTAACGCGGAAAAGAGGCGGCTGAGCGATGTAGACAAAATTATTCTCTATCAAGGCTGGCATGTGGCGATAGAAGAATGTGAGGAGCAGTGTGCGGATGTGCGAGCCATCCACGTCAGCATCCGTCATGATGATGATCTTATGGTAACGGAGTTTTTCAAGATTGAAGTTATCTGCGCCAATACCACAACCAAACGCAGCAACCATAGCGCCGACCTCTTGGTTTTGGAGAATTTTTTCCAAACGCGCTTTTTCAACATTCAAGATCTTACCACGGATAGGCAGGACCGCTTGGAACCTTCGATCGCGCCCCCCTTTTGCAGATCCCCCCGCAGAGTCTCCCTCAACGATAAAAATTTCGCATAGAGCAGGATCTTTTTCCTG
>JBGAFY010000158.1:0-3708 GCA_044226975.1 Rhabdochlamydiaceae bacterium | reverse complement strand
TTTATCATCTGCTTCCTCTGTGATGATCGCTTCTGTTGTGAGAAGCAAGGCTGCAATCGATGCAGAGAGTTCAATTGCGAGGCGGACGACTTTTGTCGGGTCGACAATCCCTTTACTGAACATATCGCCAAACTCATCTTTGAGTGCATCCCAGCCTGCATTTGTTTTCATGCTTGAGACTTTCTGAATGATGATAGAGCCTTCTTTCCCTGCATTCTCTGCGATTTGTCGGATTGGGTAGGTGATCGCCTTCATGATGATCTCCACTCCAATACGTACATCACCAGAAACTGTAGCAGCAAGCTTTTCTAAGCCAGAAAGACAGCGCAATAATGCAGTGCCTCCGCCTGGTACAATCCCTTCTTCTACAGCAGCTTTAGTTGCATAATGGGCATCATCTACTCGGTCTTTACGTTCTTTAACTTCAATTTCAGTTGCACCGCCGACGCGGATGACAGCAACGCCACCAGCAAGCTTTGCAAGTCGTTCTTGCAGCTTCTCGCGATCGTAGTCAGAAGTGCTCTCTTCGATCTGGTGCTTTAAAAGGGCGGTGCGCTCTTGGATAGCCGCTTTGCTTCCAGATCCACCGATGAGAGTAGTATCGTCTTTAGTAATGACTGCTTTCTTAACTTTTCCAAGCTGCTCGATGGTGATGTTTTCAAGCTTAATGCCTAGGTCTTCAGTGACAAACTTTCCACCTGTGAGGATGGCGATGTCCTCGAGCATTGCTTTGCGACGGTCACCGAATCCAGGGGCTTTAACAGCACAAATTCTCAAGCTGCCACGCAGACGGTTAACGACGAGAGTAGCCAAAGCTTCTCCTTCGACGTCTTCTGCAATGATCAAGAGGGGACGGCCTGTTTCAACAACGGCCTGGAGGATTGGGAATATGTCTTTAATAGATGCAATTTTCTTTTCATAGATCAAGACATAGCAATCTTCCATAACAGCTTCTTGAGATTGTGTATCTGTGACAAAGTATCCAGAAAGGTAGCCGCGGTCGAAGTTCATTCCCTCGACGACGTCTAGTGTTGTCTCAAAGCCTCTCCCTTCTTCAACGGTCATAGTGCCATCTTTACCTACGCGCTCCATAGCTTGAGCAATCATATCTCCGATCTCACTGTCTCCATTTGCAGAGATAGTCGCAACTTGAGCGATCTCTTTTGAGTTTTGGATCGGTTTGCTCATTTTTTTTAGCTCAGAGACGATTTCTTTCACAGCGAGCTCGATCCCTTGCTTGATGAACATCGGATTTGCTCCAGCGGTCACGTTGCGCAAGCCTTCGCTATATATTGCTTCCGCGAGCACTGTTGCAGTGGTGGTTCCATCTCCTGCTTTGTCAGCAGTTTTACTCGCAACTTCTTTCACCATCTGTGCGCCCATGTTCTCGTGCTTGTCTTCAAGCTCAATCTCTTTAGCAACAGTGACACCGTCTTTTGTAATATGAGGAGAGCCATAAGACTTATCGATTACCACGTTGCGCCCTTTTGGACCGAGAGTGACCTTGACGGCAGATGCCAAAGTGCGTACGCCTTTGAGGATCTTTTGACGAGCTTCTTCCTTAAACTTAATATTTTTGGCAGCCATTTTACACCTTCTTTAAATTTAGTTATTGATGATAGCGACGATGTCATCTGCGTTGACGATGATGTACTCTTCATCTTCGATAGTGACTTCTTGGCCTGCGTATTTGTCCATTAAGATGGTATCGCCGACTTTAACTGGGATAGGGAGCACTTGGCCGTCTTTTATGCTTTTGCCAGTGCCAATTGCAATGACTTTAGCAGTCTCTTGTTTTTTCTTCGCAGTATCAGGGAGGATAAGACCACCCTTGAGCGTCTCTTCTTGTTCTAAACGTTTTGCCAAAACGCGGTTGCCGAGCGGCTTAACAGTCAGCTTATTTGTTGTTTGCTGTGCCATAAGATTCACTCCTTTCGCTTGAATAGTTATGTGTTTTTCTATTCAAGAATATTAATGAATTGAAGGTTTTTTGGCAACAAATTTAGCACACGGCAACTTCGTCTGCTAACAACTCGTTTTTCGAAAGGAAGAAATGATTTTAAATGCTGTTTTGCGATAGGGTTTATACCGAACGTGATTCAAAAATGAGAGGTTTTACACATGGCAAAAGACAGAGCAGAGATTCCCATAGAAGATCGTTGGAATGTCGAAGCTTTATACCCTAATTGGGATGCTTGGGAAAAAGATTTTGATGCAACTCTTCCAAGTAAAAAATCTCCTCATTGGCCTGAACTACAAAAATTTAAAGGAAAAATTGCAACCGGTGCGCAGACGATTGCAACATTGCTTGATCTTGTCATGGAACTTGATCGAAGACTTAATAAATTATTTACTTACGCCCACCTGCGCCATGATGAAGATGTCGCAGATGAACTTGCTAAGAATGCTTATCAAAGAATTACGACTTCCATGCATGAATATCGCAGTGAAATTTCTTGGATGGAACCTGAATTTCTTGCAATGCCTGACGACCAGATCACTAATCTTCTTCAAGATGGTTCTCTTGCAAAATATAAAGTTTATTTAGAAAAAATTCTTCGATTAAAACCTCATACATTGTCCGCTGATAAAGAGGAATTGCTTGCGATTGCTGGGAAAGCATTAAGTACAGCATATTCGTCATTCGGAGCTTTCAATAATGCTGACCTTAAATTTCCTTCTATTTTGGATAGCAAGGGGGGCGAACGAGAATTAACGCATGGAAAATATCAAGTTTACCTTCGCGAATCAGATAGAACTTTACGAGAAAATGCATTTAAAGGGGTCCATAGTAGTTTCGGGAATTTTGAGAACACTCTTTGTGAGTTACTGAACGGGCAAGTCCAAACTCATCTTTTTGAAGCTCGAGCCCGAAATTATTCTTCATGTTTACAGTCAGCCCTTTTTCCCAATCAAATCGATCCACAAGTCTATCATGCCCTGATTTCGACTGTGCGAGCTGAGCTACCTTCTCTTCATCGTTACATGAAACTAAGGAAAGAGCTCCTTGGATATGATACTTTACAACTTTGGGACTTGCATTGCAGTCTTGTCCCAAACGTCGAAAAGAAAATTCTTTATAAAGAAGCCTGTGATTTAGTGCAGAGGTCTGTTGCCCCTTTAGGTAGCGAATATCAAAACATCTTATCACAAGGACTTGGAGCCAAAAGATGGGTCGACCGCTACGAAAACACTCGAAAACGCAGCGGAGCATATTCTAGCGGCTGCTATGACAGTATGCCTTACATTTTAATGAACTATCAAGGGACATTAAGCGATGCGATGACTCTTGCACATGAGGCTGGGCATAGTATGCATTCTTACTACAGCCATCAGAATCAACCCTATCATTATTCTCATTATCCTATATTTTTAGCTGAAGTTGCGTCGACTTTTAATGAAGAGCTTCTCTTTCGCCTTTTCTTGGACAATGAGAAGAACCCAGTAATGCGCAGCTATTTGATCAACCAAAAGATCGATGATATTCGAGCAACATTCTTTCGCCAAACAATGTTTGCAGAATTTGAACTCCAGATCCATACCTGGGCTGAAGAAGGAAAGCCTTTGACCCCTGCTTTATTGAAAGAATATTACTATCATTTGAACAAAGACTATTTTGGGCCTGATGTCGAGGCAAATTCTCTGATATCAATTGAGTGGGAGCGCATTACACATTTTTACTATAATTTCTATGTGTATCAATACGCT
>JBGAFY010000157.1:0-3721 GCA_044226975.1 Rhabdochlamydiaceae bacterium | reverse complement strand
AAAAGAACCGCCTCAGGAATCAGAACAGTAGCGCTTGACCAAAACAAAAAGATGAAGTACGCTGTTTCTTTGTTTTAATGGCCAGATAGCTCAGTCGGTAGAGCAGAGGACTGAAAATCCTTGTGTCGCTGGTTCGATTCCAGTTCTGGCCAACTTTTTTTCCAAAAAAAATTGGGCTGAAAGAAAGCCAACAGTTTGGCTTTCGTCTGACAATCGAAGTGAAGCGCCGTGCAAGGCGCGAACCGGCTCGAAGTGACGAGAAATGCGAGAGCATTGATCGCCTGAGAGGATTCCAGTTCTGGCCAACTTTTTTTTCTAAAAGCTTCATTGGATTTTTACACCAAGAATGGTGTTCTTAGAAATTACAGCCCCTAAGACCTTAAATTAGATCCTCACAAGTAACAGTTATTTAAATTCCAAAGAATTGATCGCATTTTCGAGCTGTTTTTGAAAAGAGGGAAGGTATTCTCGTACGGTATTCCAGATAATGTCGTGATCTACATCAAAATAGGCATGAATTAGTCTATTTCTCATGCCAATAAGCTCTTTCCAGGGGATATGAGAGAATTGCTTTTTTGTTTTTTCAGAGATTCTGTTAGCTGCCTCTCCGATAATTTCAAATTCTCTTAAAATGGCAGAGAGAAGAAGGCGGTTTTTACCCAAAGAAGCTCTGCGTTTCCCTTTAGAAAAGGAGAGAATCGCTTCTGTTGAATCAAGCATGTGTTTGAGACGAGCGATGTCCTTATTTTCCATAGATAGTTTTTGCCTTGCTCAAAACTTCTTTCCGAAAATAAGAACTTAAATCATTGGGGGTTTTCAAATCCACCGGACGACCGATAATATCGCTTAGCTCTGATTCCATTTTCATAATGCCAAAGAGATGAGGTGTATGCTTTTTCTCAAATCTTACTAAGATATCGACGTCACTTTTCTTCGTGAAATGAGGAGTTAAGACAGAACCAAAAAGTGCTAAATAAGCAATATGGTACTTCTTGCATAAAGTTTCAATTTTGTTTTTTTGCAAGCGGATTGGTATCTTATTCATCTTAAAAACCTTTTATGATTTTATCTTATCTTATCTCATCCTATTAGAAAAGAGATGATTAATCTATTCCGCTTTTCATTTTCTTTGCAATTTGAATATCTTCAGAAGGAGTCTTCTGGGTTTTCTTAATAAAACCATTAAGAAGCTTCTGAAATCGAATTGAGGCGCCATGCAAGGGAGTTCTAAAATAATCTGCATTGCCATCAACTTAAAAATTAAGTACTATAATCCTCCATCTGATAAGGAGGACAGCGTTTGAGAACAGGTTTCTTTTTGGGAATAGTTGTTCTATTGGCCGGTATATCGAAGATGCAAGCGGCTAATCCGGATGTGATTGAAGAAAAAGAAATGAATCAACCTATCACACAAGTTCAAAATAGTAACAACGGACTTCCAAATACCTCTGCACGATTCAAGCCAGACTCCACTAGTTTAGATGTTTTCGCTGATCTTCTCGTTTGGTGCGCACAAGAAAGCGGCACTGATAACTGGGCAGAAGTGATTACTACCAGCGGTTCGAAAACGAAATCTGACATACGAGACGTCAATTTTGATTGGGATGCTGGTTTTCGAGTAGGGCTTGGTTATGGCATGAGACATGACCAATGGGATACGCAACTCTACTATACTTGGTTCCGCACGCGAGGACATGATCACGTCTCCAGCACTCCTGGTTCAGTTTTCTCTGCATTTCTCGGTAATTTTTATGTCGACAATCCAAATGGTGCTGGGATTTCTGGTGTAGCCTATCAGAAAGCAAGCATGCGTTGGATGATCCATTTCAATATGTTTGATTGGGAATTGGGCAGGAGCTTTTGGGTAAGTAAAGCACTCTCTCTTCGTCCATCTTTAGGTTTAAAGGGAGGATGGATACATCAATCGATCCATACGAAATGGCAAAACCCAAACCGAATCGGCGCTGAATTCTTTAATACGGCAAGAGAAAACTTAAGAAACAATTTTTGGGGTATTGGCCCAAGCGGCGGTCTCAATACGAAGTGGAATTTATTTGTTCGTCAGAACCATTCATTCAATCTTTTTGGTGATCTTTCCGGGGCCATCATGTGGGGCCATTGGACATTTAGGGATGTTTATAAGAATGACATCCGTCAAAAAGTGATTGTCAAGCTGTCTCATATCAATGGCGGAGCAACAATGTTGAGGACATTTATGGGAATTGGATGGGATGCCGATTTTAATCAAAATCGACTGCATCTGTGCACGAAATTGGGATATGAAATGCAATTTTGGCTGGACCAACTCCAATTTTACTCATTTGACACTGGCAGATTGAACAATGAATTGACATTGCAAGGCGGAACGCTCGAGGTTCGCTTTGAATTTTAACTTTACTCTCTTAACCCTCGTTGTATAGACGCATGAAAAATAAAATACTCTTCCATTTCGCTGTGCTGATTCTAGCATTTGTAATGCGTGCAGATGCATCGGTAACAATGAGTTCAGAGCAGCAAAACAAAGAAGAGTCACGCGGCTTGCCGAACATCTCACCACGTACCAATGGAAGTTGGGACATATTTGCTGATGCGCTTGGTTGGTATGCCTCCGAACAAGCTTCAGCAGTTTGGGCAGACATCATTAAGATAGGGAATAATACAAGTTCTTTTACTGCTCAGGATCTCGACTTTGATTGGGATTTTGGGTTTCGAGTCGGTGCTGGACGCAATCTAGAATATGATCAATGGGATACACAGCTATATTGGACCTGGTTTCGGACAGATGCCCATCAAAGTAAGCGCTTATCTCCAGAGTTTATTTCAGTTCTTGGTGGAGTTCTAGTTACTGAAGAAATTCACCCTGAGTTTTTTGCTGCGGATCTGAGTTCAGCTTTTTCGCAAAGTGCAACTATCCGATGGAGTCTTCTTTTCAATATGATCGATTGGGAATTAGGTCGAAATTACTGGATAAGCAAAGGTCTATCGCTTCGTCCCTTTATTGGAATAAAGGGTGGATGGATCCATCAATCGATTCATGTCAAATACGATAATCTGATTATCTCAAGCGCTCTAACAGATATCTCGGCCAATGAACAAGTAAAAAACAATTTTTGGGGAATAGGGCCTGTTGGTGGTGTGAACACAAAATGGAAGTTGCGGAATTTTGGCACTCACTACCCGAGTTTGTTTGGGGATTTTTCTGCCGCAACCCTGTGGGGAACTTGGAAGTGCAGTGATGTATACAAGCAGACAAACGGAAGTCAAATTAATGTCCACACGAGCAACTCCACCCTTGGTGCCCTTATGTTCAGGGGGTTCCTGGGCATTGGTTGGGACGTAGATTTTAACAAGGGCAAGTCTCATTTTGCTACGCGATTGGGTTACGAAATGCAACTTTGGGTGAATCAACTTCGAGTTGCCACATCCCAGTTGGTTCGATTGCATGGAGACTTAACTCTTCAAGGGGTGACTTTCAATTGTCGATTCGATTTTTAACATTGAGTGAAAGCAAAATGACAAGTGTTTTACTACGAGTAGCTGTTGTTCTGATTATAGCGATATGCGGGAAGCTTCATGCTTATTCCACAGACCAACAAACTCAAAAAATAGATAGCGGATTGCCAAATCTGTCCGATCGGCCGCAATCACAAGATAAAAATGTCGATATTTTTGCGAACGCTCTCTATTGGTATACCAGTGAAACAATTGATTGGGCATTCAC
>JBGAFY010000156.1:0-3736 GCA_044226975.1 Rhabdochlamydiaceae bacterium | reverse complement strand
GCTTCCAAGTCCCTCAAAAAAAGCTTCGCTTATCATACCCTAGAACTTATCTCTGCCCTTGCCTTTGCACTTGTTGTGGCCTTTGCTGTGCGCCAAATGTGGTTTGAATTTTACGAGATCCCCACAGGTTCTATGCGGCCGACATTGAAAGAAAAAGACCGACTTATGGTCTCGAAGACATCCTTCGGAGTCAACCTCCCCTTCACGACCGACCACATCCTCTTTGAACCAGATTTAGTTCAGCGCTCAGGTATTTTCATCTTTACTGGTGAAAATATGGACATCCGCGATGTCGATACGATGTATTTTTATCTCTTTCCTGGAAAGAAGCAATACATCAAACGCTTGATGGGTAAACCAGGTGACACGCTCTATTTTTACGGTGGTAAAATCTATGGGATCGACGCGCAAGGAAATGACATCACAGAACAATTGAACCTATCTCAGCTCAACCGCATCGATCATGTCCCTTTTATTTATTTTGAAGGCAAGACCGCCCTACCTCCTTCTCCTGAAGGGGGAATATACACATCAGCCGTCATCTCCCAGATGAATATGCCCATCGCAAGGTTGAACTGGAATCCCTATTCTGGAATCCGAGGTACAATCATTTCCGATATTAATGTTCCTGCCTTACAAACAGCAGATTATGGAGATCTTTGGGGCATTAATAATTTTGCCATGGCTAGGCTTCTCACAAAGGACCAAGTCAGGTCCCTGACTGACACCAACCCTGATACTTTGGGAAATGCAGTGCTTTATCTTGAGCTAAGGCACCATCCAAGCTTTCACGGAGCCCATCTTGCACTGGATGATCGAGGTCGTTTCCGTCCTGTCCTTGGTGTCAGCACTAGCATTGTCCCGCTCCAACTCAATCAACTGCAAACGTTGTTTGCAAACCTTTATACCGCTCGTTTTTATGTGAAAGATGGTGTGGCTTTCCGATATGGTTCTCATTATAAGAACCCCTCAGCTTCCCGTTCACTCCCTAGACTTCCTGGGATTCCAGATGGTTGTTATGAGTTTTACTATGGCAAAGCATATTCTGTAGGTTGGCAAGGGATTTCTTCTGAACTACCGGCTGATCATCCTCTTTGCCAATTCGATGTATCCAGACTAGGCCAGTTGTTCAACTTAGGCATTGAGTTCGATACCCATTTTGCACCCCAGACTAAAAATCAACCGTGGTATCCCTCTCGTTTTGCCTATTTCTTGAATGGAGATTTATATGTTATGGGTGGGCCTTTGTTATTTAAGGACGATCCCACTCTGCAAACTTTTGTAGAGAGTGAAAAAGGCAAGGCAGGGAACAAAGACTTCTTCCCATTTGTCGATAAAGGACCACCGCTTAAAAGCGATGGTATGATCGACCAGGAATTCATCAACACATATGGGATCCGTATTCCAGAAAAAAGCTACCTCGCACTCGGCGATAACTATGCAATGAGCGCTGACAGCCGTGATTTCGGTTTCGTTCCTCAAGGGAATATCCGAGGTGCCCCAGAATTTATTTTCTGGCCTCCAGGAAATCGATTTGGTTATCCCGAGCAACCGCCGTATCCGACGTTCAACTTTCCACGCACATGTATTTGGATAGCAGTGATTGTGATCTGCATTGTTGGATGGGCTTGGCATCGCCGTCGGACGCGCCTTCCCCCCTCAAAGACCTCTAAAGATTCGAAGAAAAATTCCATCAGCACAGAGTGAAGATGGAGGCGCAGAGAACGCTAAGGAAAGAAAAGATACTTTCTGTCGAAGGCGGAAAAGGTATCTCATGACCGCATCGACGGTCATGAGATAGAATTTTCTCTGTGTTCTCTGTGTCTCTTCTTTACTCTGTGCTGATGAAATTCTCTTTTATTGTCACGGCGCTTTGGCAATCGAGATCTTAGTGGGCTCGCCGTTAAGATCTAAGCTCTCTCCGTCATTTGATTCAAACTGCACCGTCACTGCAAGGACATCGTTGCAGATGTAATCGCGATGATGAGCAAATGCTTGCTTGACCCTGTCCGTTGTCTCTAGTTGCACAGTGATCCTATCCGTCACGGCATAACCACCTTCGCGGCGCATAGTGTTGATCTTATTCACGAGCTCTCGTGCAAGGCCTTCAATGAGCAGCTCATCGTTCAGTTTGGTCTCGAGCACAATGGTGATTCCTTCAGGCGTCGTTTGGGCAACGGTCCCCTCTTTTACAGAACGTTCTACTTGGATATCCTCAGAAGTTAGGGTCCAGCTCTCTCCATCTACGGTCAGGGAAAGAGTGCCTCCTTGCATCAAAGAACGTAAAGATTGCTGAGGGAGCTCTTGGATCTTTTTCTGTACTGCCTGCATCGACTTTCCAACCTTCTTTCCCAAAAGGCGGAAATTAGGCTTTGGCGAAAGTCGGACAAAGATCTCTTCATCAGAATGGAAGATGACCTCTTTAACATTTAATTCATCCGCGATCAAATGCGCCTGTCTCTTTAATGCTTCAAGCGATGCAGCATCGCCGCAGACAATATCAGCGCGCGCTAGCGGTTGGCGCACTTTGATCTTGTGCTCTTTGCGCAGCGCATGTCCGCTGCTGACAGCTGCTTGGACAAGGGCCATTTCATTTTCGAGCTGTTGGTCGCGCAAAGCATCATTTGCGACAGGATAGTCACAGAGGTGGACAGATTCCCGATCTCCTTGAGAGCGCAGTTGTTGATAGATGTCTTCTGTCATAAACGGAATGATAGGAGCAGCGGTTTGCACGAGGGTTTTAAGCGCATAATAAAGGGTCTCAAACGCCTGCTGTCGATCAGTAGATTCTTCTTCAGACCAGAAGCGGGAGCGGTTGCGGCGGATGTACCAATTTGTCAACTGTTCCACAAAGGCCAGGATCGGAGCTGTGGCGCCATTCATGTCATACGCATCAAGTGCGGCCGTGACATCACTTACAAGCTTTTGGGTCACCGAGACAAGCCAGCGATCGATATCAGCATCTCTTTTGCCCAATTTTGCACTATGTGGATGCCACTTATAGATCTTGGAATATGTCGCTAAAAAGACGTAAGAGTTCCAAAGAGGGATCAATGCCTGACGGACGATGAGCTCGCATCCTTTTTCAGAAAAGCGGAGATCTTCAGCTTTGACGGCAGGACTGCTGAGCAAGTAAAGGCGGACAGCATCTGCACCATAGCGTTGAAGCATCAGCTCAGGATCAGGATAGTTCTTTAGGCGTTTCGACATTTTGGCGCCGTCTTCAGCCAAGATGATCCCATTGACGATCACATTCTTAAAAGCGGGCTTATCAAATAGAGCTGCCGCAAGAACAGTCAGCGTGTAGAACCACCCACGTGTTTGATCAAGCCCTTCGGCGATGAAGTCCGCTGGGAACGCTTGCATTGTCTGTTCTTGATTTTCAAATGGATAGTGGTTCTGAGCATAAGGCATAGAACCCGATTCAAACCAACAGTCGAAGACCTCAGGGATCCGTTTAAAGATCTTCCCATTTTCTTCAAACGTCAGATCATCGATGAAATGGCGGTGCAGGTCAGTGACCTTGACGCCAGTGCGTTGTTCGAGTTCGGCAATGCTAGAAATGACGATCACTTCGCCATCACTGCTCCTCCAGATTGGGATTGGAGTTCCCCAGTAACGGTTGCGAGAGATCGCCCAATCACGGGCACTCTCCAGCCATTTACCAAAGCGGCCATGCTTGACATGATCAGGGACCCAATGAATTTGGTCATTGCAGGCCAGCATCTTGTCTTTA
>JBGAFY010000155.1:0-4589 GCA_044226975.1 Rhabdochlamydiaceae bacterium | reverse complement strand
CTCTCCTAAGAAGCGGCTTGGACGCATGATCCGTGCAGACCCCCATAGGAAGCGATAGCGTGCTGCAGTTAGATAGAGATAATCTTTGGCTCGGGTCATAGCCACATAAGCGAGCCTGCGCTCTTCTTCTAAACTATCTGGAACATCCTTGCTGTTAATATGGGGAAATAGATCTTCTTCCATCCCTGCGACAAAGACCAGTTGGAACTCTAATCCTTTGCCGTTGTGGATCGTCATGAGTTTGACAGAGTCTTTTGTCTGATCGCCTTCTTCAGCATTAGATTTAAGGGTCAATTCTTCAAGGAAGGCCCATAGGTGGGGTTTTTCAGCCTCATCTTCCCATTCAGCAGCTTTAGAAATCAATTCTTCCACGTTTTCCTTGCGCTCTTGATATGTCTCAGGATCTTCTTTGAGGTAATCCCAATAGCGTACTGCATCCAAAGTGTCGGAAATAAGTCGGAATATAGGTGGATTAGAGCTTTGAGAAGCACGCATGCTCCCTATAACCTTGAGATAGTCTCTGAGGCCATCTTGCTGCCTTTGAGAGAGCTTAAGTCCGATTGAACCATCAAGGACCCGGCTGCAACATGTTAAGATATCGACTTTATTTTGCTGAGCGCATTCCCTTAGCTTTTCTAAAGTTGCATCTCCCAGTCCACGCTTGGGAATATTCACTGTACGAGCAAATGCGATGGAGTCGCTTGATCCTGCGATGAGTCGCAAGAACGCTAAAGCATCTTTGATCTCTTTGCGCTGATAGAAGGAGAGGCCTCCGATGATCCGATAAGGGATCCGATGGCGCAATAAGGCATCCTCAATAGAGCGGGATTGGAAGTGGGTGCGGTAGAAAATGACAGTTTCATTTAAAGGGATCATACCATCTTCATGATGTTTGAGCAGCTTTCTTACGATAAAGTCCATCTCTTGGTGTTCGCTGTCGCCGATGAAAATCCCGACCTTCTCTCCCTCGCCGCGCTCGCTCCAGAGCTCTTTTTTTAAACGTTGAGAATTGTTCTCAATAAGGGCGTTTGCAGCTTGCAGGATGATGTTGCGGCTGCGGTAATTTTGTTCTAGAGAGACAATTTTGGCCCCAGGAAAATCTGTTGCAAATGACAAGATATTGTGAATATGGGCACCACGCCATGAATAGATCGATTGGTCAGGGTCTCCAACAGCAAATACATTCTGGTGACGTGCTACGAGCAGTTTGGTGAGCGTCGATTGAGCGAGATTTGTATCTTGATATTCATCAATGAGAAAAAAATTCCATCGGCGTTGGAAGATCTCTAAGATTTCAGGTTTTTTCTGAAACAATAAGACAGGGAGATAGAGCAGATCGTCAAAGTCGACAGCATTATTTTGTTGTAGCTTGGCTTGGTAGCTAGAAAAAACCGAGGAGAAAAAGGGGTCGTCATGGAGAAAGTCTTCAGGGATTTTCATCGCATTTTTGGCTGTCGATATTTGTCCGCGCAGCGTTTTTAGCATCCCTTTTTCTTCTTTGACGTTCATTGTTTGAAGACATTCTTTTAAGAGCTTATCGCTGTCTTCTTCGTCAAAAATTACAAAATTCTGTTTATAGTCTAGGGCGTCAATTGTTTCGCGTAGAATGCGGGCGCCTAAGCTATGGAATGTGGAAGTATAGACCGAGGCATTGCCAAGCTGTTCAATGCGATGGCGCATCTCATTTGCCGCTTTGTTTGTGAACGTGACAGCGAGGATCTCTGATGCGGGAACGCCGATACTTAAAAGATGGAGAATGCGATGGGTGACAACGCGGGTCTTGCCAGACCCTGCTCCAGCAAGGACGAGCATAGGTCCTTCCAGATGGAGGACTGCTTCCAATTGTTGGGGATTGAGGTGGGATAGATCGTGAGCCATAGCCATGGGGCTATTGTACTTGAGACCCGTCTTTTTTAGAATGAAGATTCACCTTAAAGATCGGGCACGCAAGCGGGCACGGGTACGGGCATGACGAAGACATACTGCTCCCGACTTGCTATTTGGAATTTTTGCGACATCTTTAGCGCTAAGATCGCTTGTTCGATCGTACCCGTTCCCCTGCCCGTGTGCGTGCCCGTTCCTATTTTATAAAACGGGGTGGCGCTTTTCCCCTTCACGCACTCCTAAGTTGCCATAGCGGTGGTAGTCAATGCTCAAGGCAATTTCACGTAAGAAGTGGAGGAGCTCAAAACGGCCATTGGCCAATACAGGCGCATGGGCTAAGTGACAGAATGCTTTTGCTGCAGCCTGTTCTAGCTCTTCACTAGGACGTGAGATGAGGCGGACACGAACAAATTTTCCTGAAGCAACGGATTTAAGGAACGCTTCTTCACTTTCTTCGTGAAGATGGACGTGGTGTGAGAGATGTCTCCATTGATCAGTCAATTCAAAAGAAGTCTCGTCTTTTGTGTAGCTTACGTATAGGGGAGCCTCAACAGAAATCGCAGCCGCAATCACCCTTAAGACATCAAGTAAGCTATTCTTTTTCTGGATACGGAGGGCGTCCCTTTTACGTTTACGTGTAGCGGCAAAAGTTATCTTGTCAACGACCAAACGGATCATGGTCTTTGGCAAAATAGTTGCCCAATAGCGTAATTGGAAATACTGCCGCCACCAAGTTCGAGCTGGAATGCGTCGAAGGCTTTCAGTCGAGGTTGTCAGCTCGTTTAAGATTGCGGTGGATCTTTTGCGAAATAAAGGAGACCTGGGTAGGGTCACGCCATTAGCGGCACCACATGATCTGATCCCCAGCAGCAGCGCCTGAGTCGCTGGCTGCTCGCTTTACCTGGCCCTCCGGCGACTGTCGTCACGACTATCGCCCCAGGGTGATGGTGCGATTGACATACTCAGTACCTGCTTCAATCTTCTCAATCCGTATTCGGACTTCCTGGTCATCAAGCGGTTGATTCCCCTGATGTCAATCAGGTGTGCCGATGGCTGGACGGATAAGCGCATAGTCCCTGGGTTGCTGCGCATGAAGTCGGAACGGAGAACCAAGGCTCTTGTTTGGTGCCTCCGCTCCTCTTGACGCCGGGCGCTACGCACCAGTCCCGGAGATTGGGGTTGTTGAAGGTCCTGTTTTGGTTTTTGAGGCCACTCTTCTCCTTCATCAATGAAAATGGTGCCATAATCAAGCAGCCTGGTTCGCGGAATGAGAGGAAGACATTTTATCGATAGATTCAAGATGAACCTGCCCCTAGCGATGCTCTCTGCAACGTCTTTTAACTGCTAGCGGAAGTGAGGATCGTCATATACCCTCTGCTTCGATAACCTCCAAGGCTTGCAGCAGAACCTTTTTGTCCATGATGGCCAAAGCAGAGTGACAAGGTCTTTGATTGCAAGGTCGCGGTCAGCCATAGCTGTCACAATGAGTGCGTTTTTCCCGCCTGTTTCTGCAGCGAGGTCAATGCCTGGGCGAAGGGTTTGGAAAAGTTTTGCAGTTGATGTTGCTCCCGTGAGGATGACGGTGTTGATACGCGGATCAGAGATCAAGCGGCTTCCTACTGGATCATCAGCACAATTGATGAATTGCAATACCTCTTTTGGAATACCTGCTTCCCACAGAGCATTCACGAGCACCCAGCCTGTCAGTACAGCTTCAGGGGCTGGTTTAAAGATCACACAATTGCCTGCGATCAAAGCAGCGAGGATGCCGCCAGCAGGGATAGAAACTGGAAAGTTCCAAGGTGGTGTTACAAGCACAGTTCCTTTGGGCGTCCATTGAATATCTTTACATGCATCCATTTTGCGCATACTGCGGAGATAATATTCAGCAAAGTCGATGGCTTCCGAAACTTCCGGATCGCCTTCCATAATTACTTTGCCGCCATCTGCGACCATGACACCGATCAGATCGCCTCGTTTTTCACGCATCACTTTAGCGGCTTGATGCAAGAGCTTACAACGTTCTTCTACGCTCTTTTTGCCCCAATACGCTTCATATTTTTTTGCTGTATTTAAAGCTTCATCCACGTGGCCCCAATCTAGCATCGAATAACGGTAGAGAGTTTTAGTCGGATCATTCGGATCGACCCCTATTCCTTCAGGAGTATTTTGGTGGATCTCTTTACCGGCAACAACAGCAGGGATATCGTCAAATTTTTGTTTTTTCCATTTGTGGAGCAACTCTTCTGCCCATTTGCGGTTCTGAGGGAGAGCAAAGTCAGTATCAGACTCGTTTTCGTAAGCAGCTTCGAGAGGTAGGTGGTATGGAGGAAGGTTGCGGTTCTGTTGTCTTCTAGGGGTTGCATACACGGTATGCATTTCGTGGCATGCTTTTTGAAACAACTGAGTTTGTTTTTCCCACTCAGGCGTGTGGGGTTTTAGCCCAAAAGTTGACCTTAAAAAGTTGTCTGGCCCCGTATTTTCATCCAATCGACGGATCAAATAGGCAACAGCACTCTGGAAGTCTTCTTTGGTTGCTACTGGGCAATATAATAGGATGTCATGAACAAGCATTTGAACAACCCTGCGGATATGGTCTGCCATCCCTTCAAGCATTTCAAAAGAATATTCATGCTGCACGCCATGTTCTTCACGTAAGATCATTGCATATGCAATATCGAAGAGATTATGGCTTCCAATTCCTA
>JBGAFY010000154.1:0-9001 GCA_044226975.1 Rhabdochlamydiaceae bacterium | reverse complement strand
TTGAATTGTTTAATTCCATAGATATTTCAACTTGTTCGATATTATAGTTAGTTAATTAATTAAATTTCTTTTTTTCCGGGGTCATTATTTTTTAGGGGCGAAATTCCCTTATTTAGGGACGAATTTCCCATAATTCCCGTTACTTGACTTTACTTTTTTTCTGTTTCTTTTCTTGATTTTGTTATTCAAAATATTCTCTTTAATTTTTCTTTTGTTCCTTTTCTTATAAAAGCTTAATTCTTTCTCTTCTACTTATGCAACTTTCTGGATTAATATTCACAAAGTCCTCCATTATTTCTACAATGTCATAAATATGAAATTTAATCTTCTCCCATTCCCAGTCATTCAAAAATCTTAGCATGAACTCCTTGTTCAAACATGTAATAAAATGTACCGTGTTTTTCCCAATTCCTCCACAAACTTTGCATTTTCTTGGTTTCCCAGGTAATTTTCCCAAAATAAATAAAATGCAAAGTCTGGCCCATTCGTGTGGCATTTTTCCCAACTGGTAAAAATGACGTGGCTTGCAATCAGCATCAATCCGAGACTCCTTTAAAAAGAGCGTGTCCTTTCTGATATCAATAAAATATTCATGTCTTACAAATAGAATTGTATCCTCAATTGTCCACTTGTCAGCACTTTTATCATTAACTCGTTCAAATCCCTCCTGAGTCTGTGCCTCCCTTTTTATTAGATCATAGCAACTTGAAATCCGCTCATGTTCTAATAATATGGGGTGAGTTTCTATTAAAGCAAAACAACTCTTTCGTTTTAGGAATTTCTTTGACATGTTCCTTACTTTGTATGCCAGGAAACTTTCGTTTTGATTTCGAATTCTGACAACATTTCTGAACGATAATTCGTCATATCTTGCCCGTACTGAAATAACTCCAGTAAGAGTTTGAATTGACGCTCTTGAGGTCCTGATACCAACTCCCAACATGGTACACAGTGCTTTGTGTTGCACCTTTTCCAAGCTCTTGAGATAGGTGACACATGGTGGCATTATAGCCAATCCATATTCAAACAGGCTTCTTATATTGGATTTAAATATATGCAGTTTTGTCCTTTCTCGAAATCCTTTGCCATTAAATCCGATCGAACGGAAAAATTGGATAAATCTTTCAGTCTTCAACACCAACCGACTAAAATGTTTTCTCCAATTAATTCCGTTCTTGTCAAAAATACAGCCAAGATATTTGAATTCTTCACAGTTAACGAGGTTATTCCCATAAATAGTAAATGTACTTGGTGAATTCATAACTTCGCACTTGTTAGCATTAAATCTATAATTCATTCTCTCACTATGCTCTTCTGCCTTTGTGATCATGGATTGCAATTGGTCATCATCTTCAGCTAAAAATGCCAAGTCATCAGCATACATGAAAACAGACCGGACGTCAGCATTTCTCACCTCTTTCACTACTCTCGCAAGATCATCAATGTATAAAGAATACAGCATTGGTGATAAAATTGCTCCTTGAAGAACTCCAGCAGTATGCGTGAACTCTTTACTATCGACTCCATTCACTGATATTACAGATTGAATATTCGTGAATAAAGCTTTCGTAATTCTTAGCATCTGTGGATCTAATCCGGTTTCTTTCAACTTATTAAATAGTAGGATATGATCGACACTATCATAGGCCGCCTTTATGTCCATAAACGCGATCATTGGGCCTAACCCTAACCCTACCTACCTACCTACCTATAGATTGAATCTGCTTGATAGACTGCAACATGAGTGTCTTTGTGCCTTAAAGCCACCTTGTGCTATATCTAATGGTTCAATCTTGCTGGTTAAGAATTAAATATACACCTTTCAAATACCTTCCTAAGACTTTCTAATAGAGATATAGGCCTAAAATCTTTGATACAGTTACTCCCTTCTTTCTTTAGGATTGGTATTATTCTGGCTTTCTTCCAACTAGTTGGTATAAATCCACTCTTGATTAATTTATTGAAATAATGAGGCTAAAAGGAATTCCCAAGGATAGCGATAGGTACTTGATTAGTTCCATTTCTTAATCCTGATTTACGCAAGCTTTTTCAGTTGAAGTTGACGCAAAGTATCATTCACTGTAAAAGCACTAAGGATGCATTCTGTTGGTGGGCTCTCTAAGGCCTCGGGATATTCAGGGTAATTAATGCTCCCTTCTGGTCTGCTAAATTGAGATTCAAAAAAATTAGCATTACCATCCAGACTTTCTTTATCTGCTCTTGAAGATTGATTTATTTCGTAGTCTAGTTTCTTTTGCTCTTCTAATAATTTTAAGCATCTCCCTTGCGGTTCCTTTCTATACCTTCAACATAGTCATACCATTGTTCAGAAATTAAAATTTCTGCCTCTTTAAAGGGCTTCATTTCTTCAACAAGTAATTGCTTAGAGAATGTAGTGATTTTGAGTTCCCATACTAGTTTCTATTCGCATCTCGAAATAATTTTGAAAACCATTAAGTTCCCATTAGTCGAGGAGATGTCACTGAGTGATCTTCACTTGTGTATCTTGTGACTTGCCCTATAAATTCATCAGCGCATTCCGCCAATAGAATTTGTGATGAACGTGTCAAGCGTATCGCATTTCTTCCTGGGTTTCAATAAGTGATTGTCGTATTTTAGAAATAATTTTCTGTAAATAATTTTCTTTAAAAATTCCAAATATTCTTTTCTTTCCTCCTTTGTGCTTAATTTCTTTAAATTCCAAATATGATATTTTACTCGGTCTTGGTATTTCAGATCCCACTACACATAGCATACCTTCATCATCACCATTGCATGCTCACTTCGGAGATCGTATGCTGGTATATTTCTGTTTCTTCAACAATGACATTTAAGTTCGTAAAGATATAATCAACCGTTGAGCATCCTGCCCCATTCCTGAATGTCCATGCTTTTTGGTCTTGGTGATGTTTCGAAGCTACCTTGTTCCCTCAAGTGTTTAAAGAATTCGACCTCTTCTGTTCCAGTTAGAGTCACCGAATTCCGCTCCGATTCGCATAGTATTATAATCTCCCAACAAAATGTCCTTCTCCCCTCTTTTCCAAATGTCAATGCATGAGAAATTATGTTTGCCCATTTGGTGTCATCATCATTTGGAGGTATATAGAGTCCACACGAACAGAGCCCCATTCCTCCAGACTTGGACATTCCCATTTCGGCCATGTAGGATTTCAGACGGAGGGATAAGCAGCTTTGGATTAAGCAGAATCCCAGTTCCATAGTGGGCACGGCCATGTAAATGTTCCATACCTGGGATAAATCCCACACTATTGCTTGGTGCTCTTATATTATCTTCCCATTGGGTTTCACATACCCAAACCCATTCTATATTTTCTTTATTAAAAAATTTGTTAAATCGTCTAATTTTCTTTTAAGCCACCAGCATTAAAGTTCAATTTTTACATTCTTTATCACTCCATTAATATTAGAATTGTTAATATTGGGGATCATTACTCTGAGATATAAGCAGCAATGTTTCAATGCAAGGAGAGAGCGGCGGTGGGACCAACTCTACATCCATGTCGTCAATCATGGTCTCTTTTTGAAGCTCAGGCTCATTTATAGGTACTGTCTCTTCCTGAGGGCACTGATCAGCACGCTTCTTTTTCGTCCCTCTTCTGCGAGCAGGGATTTTCTTAGCTCGCATGCAAAGTTTTTGTCCCTTTCGTTGATCTGGGAGATTTTTAAGGGCATTGTCATATCGCTTCTTGGCTTGTGCGAGGCTTAACAGTAACAGCTCAGGCTCTGATAATTTTATCGTTACCAGGTCTGGCTTTTATGTGAATAGTCGAGAGGGTCAAATGAGTCCATCACTTGTAACCCTTCGATAGCATTAATTGCCCTCTTAGCCTTTCATCGTGCACTTTTGGGATTAAGAAGACCGCCGTGAGGCTATCCTTCCAGTGAAGATCAATAATGTGCTCCGTGGCAACTCCTAAGGTACGAGCCCTTCGGATCTCTCCCTTCTTGTTAGGGCGGATACCATGACAGTACTGCTGTCAGTTCGTTTTGGCTCTTTAGGCCCCATCAGAATTGTTTGTGCTCTTTCAGCCGTCATAATCCTCATAGTTGCTTTCTGTGGCACTGTTGGGTTTTTTGGAATATGATCAAGTTTGGCTGCTCCAGAATAAGTAGTAAATTTCTTTGTTTCATAAAATTCTTTGGGTTTTTTCAGCTACTTTCTTTATCTCGTACTTTTCTTTGGGTTTTTCAGCAACTTTTTTTATCTCATTGTTTTCTTTAAGTTGCTGGTTATCGTGACTTTGGTGGCCCATTTGCTGGTCTCGGAACCTTCTTTTTAAGTTTCCTTGCACCAGTTTATGCATAAGTGCCTTTATGTTCATTTACTAGTGGGCTGGGAGTTCTAGTGAGTGAGAAGGGCTGTTTCGTTCTCAGCAGATATGAGTATTATCCAACGGTGAAACATGGGTTTTTAACCATCTTGTTATCATTAGCAAGGCTTTTTTGAAGCAGGTTGGGCGATGCTATCAGTAATGGAGAAGTCGGTGCTCGTTTCTTTATGGTTTTAGTACCTTTTACCCATTGTTCTTCTTTGGGCTGTTAGTTAGACACCAGCGTTTCCGGCATGTTTCTTATTGGGGGAATGTTGGGTTATTTCCTTATTAATAATTAAGGATGCTAACTCTTTTCCTACGTCGTTATAAGTCTGCACTTAGGATAGTCTCGTAGGGAACGCACTACTTCATCTTCTTCTTCAGGATCTTTTCTCTTCTTCAACTTCTAGTTCATCCATTCGTGCATATTCGATTGGGCAAGGTCTGCATATTTACCAACTCATATCTTCAACTGGGAATACATAACCCAACAGAAGCGCGTGAAGCAGCTACCGTTGGGAGTTGATACCACAAGGCCAAAGTACCGACGTGTGGTTTGTAACGGTTCCGTCCGGCAAACTATAATAGCACGCCATACGTGCATGCTTTTTTATCTATATATCCATCCGGGATTCAACTTGATGGTTGCTTCTCTATGGCGTGGACAGCAAAGCTTAGAAGGCGTCTTTCTGGGCGTTTTATGCGCAGCTTTTATCATTTCAATATAGGCAAATAAGCTCCAGTTTCGGGTGGGGGGTCTTTGGGGGCAGATGGAAAAAAAAATGATTTTTTCTGTGAACTTAAAAATGTAAGAGATTTTTTTTCATAGCGAACTTAAAAAATGTAAAAATGATTTTTTCATAGCGAACTTAAAAAATGTCTAACCCTAACCCTACCTACCTTGATTGCAATTGGTCATCATCTTCAGCTAAAAATGCCAAGTCATCAGCACATACATGAAAATGAACCGGACGTCAGCATTTCTCCCTCTTTCACTACTCTCGCAAGATCATCAGCTGTATAAAGAATACAACATTGGTGATAAAAATTGCTCCTTGAAGAACTCCAGCAGTATTGCGTAGACTCTTTACTATCGACTCCATTCATGATATTACAGATTGAATATTCGTGAATAAAGCTTTCGTAATTCTTAGCATCTGTGGATCTAATCCGGTTTCTTTCAACTTTTTTAAATAGTAGGATATGATCGACACTATCTTAGGCCGCCTTTATGTGCAAAAACGCGATCATTGGCGACCTACCTTGGTGTTCTGCCTGAAATTGCAGATACTTTCATTCAACGCTGAAATAGAATCTTGTGTTCACACTATGGCGCCTGAAGCCACCTTGTGCTATATCTAATGGTTCAATCTTGCTGGTTAAAAAATTAAATATACACCTTTCAAATACCTTCCTAAGACTTTCTAATAGAGATATAGGCCTAAAATCTTTGATACAGTTACTCCCTTCTTTCTTTGGGATTGGTATTATTCTGGCTTTCTTCCAACTAGTTGAAACATAAATCCACTCTTGATTAATTTATTGAAATAATGGGCTAAGGGAATTCCCAAGGATGGCGATAGGTACTTGATTAGTTCATTTCTTAATCTGATTTACCGCAAGCTTTTCCAGTTTAGAGTTGACGCAAAGTATCATTCACTGTAAAAGCACTAAAGGTCATTCTGTTGGTGGGCTCTCTAAGGCCTCGGGATATTCAGGGTAATTAATGCTCCCTTCTGGTCTGCTAAATTGAGATTCAAAAAAATTAGCATCATCGAGACTTTCTTTATCTGCTCTTAGAAGATTGATTTTATTTCGTAGTCTAGTTTCTTTTGCTCTTCTAATAATTTTAAGCATCTCCCCTTGCGGTTTCCTTTCTATACCTTCAACATAGTCATACCATTGTTCAGAAATTAAAATTTCTGCCTCTTTAAGGGCTTCATTTCTTAAAGCAAGTAATTGCTTATAAAGAGAGATGTAGTGATTTTGAGTTCCCATACTAGTTTCTATTCGCATCGAAATAATTTTACAAGCTTCATTAAGTTCCATTAGTCGAGGAGATGTCACTGGTGATCTTCCCTTGTATCTTGTGACTTGCCCTATAAATTCATCAGCGCATTCCATAATAGAATTTGTGATGAACGTGTCAAGCGTATCGCATTCTTCCTGGGTTTCAATAAGTGATTGTCGTATTTTAGAAATAATTTTCTGTAAATAATTTTCTTTAAAAAATTCCAAATATTCTTTTCTTTCCTCCTTTGTGCTTAATTTCTTTAAATTCCAAATATGATATTTACTCGGTCTTGGTATTTCAGATCCCACTACATAGCATGCCTTCATCATCACCATTGCATGCTCACTTCGGAGATCATGCTGGTATATTTCTGTTTCTTCAACAATGACATTTAAGTTCGTAAAGATATAATCAACCGTTGAGCATCCTGCCCCATTCCTGAATGTCCATGCTTTTTGGTCTTGGTGATGTTTCAAGCTGTGTTCCCTCAAGTGTTTAAAAAGAATTCGACCTCTTCTGTTCCAGTTAGAGTCACCAGATTCCGCTCCGATTCGCATATTATAATCTCCCAACAAAAATGTCGCTTCTCCCTCTTTTCCAAATGTCAATGCATGAGAAATTATGTTTGCCCATTTGGTGTCGTCATCATTTGGAGGTATATAGAGTCCTACGAACAGAGCCCCATTCCACCTCCAGACTTGGACATTCCCATTTTCGGCCACATGTAGGATTTCGAACGGAGGGATAAGCAGCTTTGGATTAAGCAGAATCCCAGTTCCATAGTGGGCACGGCCATGTAAATGTTTCATACCTGGGATAAATCCCACACTATTGCTTGGTGCTCTTATATTATCTTCCCATTGGGTTTCACATACCCAAACCCATTCTATATTTTCTTTTACTAAAAAATTTGTTAAATCGTCTAATTTTCCTTCGCCAGCATTAGAAAGTTCCACTTTTACATTCTTTTTTATCACTTCCATTAATATTAGGAATTGTTACTATTTGGGGATCATTACTCTGAGATATAAGTTGGCAATGCTTTTTCAGTAAGAGAGAGAGCGGCGGTGGACCAACTCTACATCCATGTCGTCAATCATGGTCTCTTTTAGCTCAGCCCAATGGAAATGTCTTTCCGAGAAAGGCACTGATCGGCATCGCTTCTTTGTCCCTTCTTCTGCGAGCAGGGATTTTCTTAGCTTCAAAGTTTTTGTCCTTTTACGACTGGAGATTTTAAGGGTACAGTCATATTTCAAGCTTCTGGTTTGTGCGAGTTTAACAGTAATGAGTCAGGCTTCCATAATTTATCATTACCAGGCTCAGTTTTTATGGCTTAAATAAATAGAGAGGGCTCAAACATCTATCACTTGTAACTCGATAGCATTAATTTGCCTTAGCTCATCGTGCACTTGGGATAAGAAGACCGCCGTGAGGCTATCCTCTTCCAGTGAAGATCAATAATGTGCTCCGTGGCATCCCATGTACGGAGAGAGCCCTTCTGATTCCTCCTCCTTCTGTTAGGGCGGGATACCATGACAGTAGATTTCTGTCAGTTCCGTTTGGCCTTTTAGGCCCCATCAGGAAATTGTTTGTGCTCTTCTGCAACCGTCATAACTTCATAGTTGCTTTCTGTGGCACTGTTGGGTTTTTTGAATATGATCTAGTTTACGTTCCAGAATAAGTAAAATTTCTTTGTTTCATAAAATTCTTGGTTTTTCTTAGCCAGTTTTCTTTATCCGTACTTTTCTTTGGGTTTTTCAGCAACTTTTTTTATCTCGTGTTTTTCTTTAGGTTCTTCAGTTATCGTGACCCTTTGGTGGCCCATTTGATGGCCTCCAGACCTTTGAAGTCCCCTTGCACCAGTTTATGCATAAGTACCTTATGTTCATTTGCTAGTGGGCTGGGAGTTCGTGGAGTGAAGGGCTGTTTCGTTCTCAGCGGGGAAATATGAGTATTATCCAACGGTGAAACATGGGTTTTAACCATCTTGTTGTCATTAGCAAGGCTTTGAAACGGGTTGGGCGATGCTATCGGTAATGGAGAAGTCGGTGCTCGTTTCTTTATGGTTTTAGTACCTTTTACCCATTGTTCTTCTTTGGGCTGGTAGTTAGACACCAGCGTTTCCGGCATGTTTCTTATTGGGGAATGTTGGGTTATTTCCTTATTAATAATTAGGGATGCTAACTCTTTTCCTACATCGTTATAAGTCTTGCCACTTGGGGATAGTCTCGTAAGAGGGTGTACTACTTCATCTTCTTCTTCAGAGTCACTATCTTCTTCAACTTCTAGTTCATCCATTCGTGCATATTCGATTGGGCAAGGTCTGCATATTACCAACTCCTTATCTTCAACTGGGAATACATAACTAACCCAATGAAGCGCGTCGATGAGGCTTTCTTCTACCGTTGGGAGTTGATACCACAAGGCCAAAGTATTAAACGTGTGGTTTGTAACGGTTCCGTCCGGCAAACTATAATAGCACGCCATACGTGCGTACTTTTTATCTATATATCCATCCGAGTTCAACTTGATGGTTGCTTCTCTATGGCGTGGACAGCAAAGCTTAGAAGGCGTCTTTCTGAGCGTTTTATGCGCAGCTTTTATCATTTCAGCTAGGCAAATAAGCTCAGTTTCGGGTGGGGGGTCTTTGGGG
>JBGAFY010000153.1:0-4156 GCA_044226975.1 Rhabdochlamydiaceae bacterium | reverse complement strand
ATTTCTAGCTGAAGAATATACCCAAACATCGGGGGAAAATCTCTATTTTTCTTTTTTCATAAAATTTAAGAAGTGAATTGCGAGCTTTCAATGACATGTACAGATAACTTTATTCATTCTGCTCCTTCGGAATTTTTAGCTAGTCTGATCCGATGTAAATTTTGCGATGGGACTTTAGTCAAACTTAGCTGCAAAAGAAGTGAGTGTTATGGCTGTTGTAACGCTCAAAAGAAAGAGTGTGAAAACGAGCGATTGATCGCTAGGAGACAAATCAAAAATCTCCACATCGATGTTTTAAAAGAAAAATTCCTTGAGGTCCGCCTCAGGAGCAAGCGTCCATATTATGTGCTACATACGAGCATTCAGACCTTAGAGAGCATCTCTGAATAAAGCTTATGTCGATTTTCAGGTTCTTTTGAGCCGATTTTCGATTTAAAAATTGGGGATAATATACGCAAGTTAAGACGTCGCAACACTATTGCTTTTGATTGCTCAAAGTTATTGTTCTTGAATTACGCCTGGTGCGAATCAAAGGGCGGATCTTAAGCTTTCTAGTCCTTAAGGACCACAGATCTAAGGCCATTTGAGCGTTTAGCCAAAAGTCAGGGGTGGTTTTGAATGCAGCAGCAAGTTTGATTGCCATTTCAGGAGTCACACTTGCTCTTTCGTTGACAATTCGATTGATCACTTTGTAATCACAACTGAGATGTTCGGCAAGTTCCTTTTGGGATAGTTCCAATGGTTTAAGAAATTCCTCGCTCAGAATTTCTCCAGGAGATGTTGGCTTTCTTTTCATAATCCCTCTTATCAATGATAATCTATTATCCGCACGTTATAAGGTTGGTTATCCCATTTAAATACAATTCGCCATTGGTCATTTATTCGAATACTGTACCATCCCTGCATGTCTCCGCATAGGCATTCTAACCTGTTTCCTGGAGGACTGCGCAGGTCAACCAATTCTTTAGCATAATGCAACATATCGAGCTTTCTTTGTACCACAGACCGAACGTTAGCCCATCCCTTCTTTTGAGGAGCTTTACCCTTAATAAAAAATGCTTCGACCTCTTGATCTTGGAACGAACGTATGACCATCTGATCGCTCAATTGAAACTAGATATACCTTAACAAGGTATACTAGGCAACTCATTAATTTCAATATTTAGATACTAAGAAAAGCGGTGACAAGTCCCCGCACTCCAAAATCGATTTTTTAGGAAAAAAAATACGGAAGAGGTAGGATTCCCTTCCAGGCCGGTTCGCGCACTGCATTGCGCTTCACTTCGAATCTACCACGTAAGCCAAACTGTTGGCTTACTTCATCCGATTTTTTAGGAAAAAAAATACGGAAGAGGTAGGATTCGAACCCACGGTCGGTTGCCAAAACTGCGGTTTTCAAGACTGCCGCGATAGGCCACTCTGCCACTCTTCCGCAAAAGATAAGAAAGGTTATTCTAAACAATCTAGGGATTTTTGCTCAATTAAATTGCTCAAGAAAACGATGGTCGTTCTCAAATAACATGCGAATGTCGCTAATCCCATAGCGCAACATCGCTAAGCGCTCTACACCCATCCCCCAAGCAAAACCGGAATATTCTTCTATGTCTATTCCTCCGTTCTTGAGTACTTCAGGATGCAAGATCCCCGCACCTGCCACTTCTAGCCAGCCGGTATGTTTGCACAAGCCGCCACCCTTTTTGTCCGCATAGAAACACTGAATGGCTGTTCTAGCCCGGAGCTCAACTTAAACAGAAAAAAAAACTAGGGCGGAAACGAATCTTGACATCGTTATGGAACAATTTTTTCCAGAACTCTTCCATTGTGACGATAAGATCTGAAAAACTAACCCCTTTGTCGATGTATATCCCTTCAATTTGATGGAAGAACACGTGGGAGCGTGCGCTGATGGTCTCATTCCGATATACAGTGCCTGGGACGATGACTCGAATCGGCGGCTTATGTTTCTCCATCACATGGAGCTCGGTATTTGTCGTCTGCGACCTCAGGACGAGGTTCTCGGTGATGTAAAATGTGTCCTGCATCGCTCGGGCTGGATGGTCTGCTGGATAGTTCAGACCATCGAAGTTATAATAGTCTGTGTCTATTTCTGGGCCATATTGGACTGTAAAGCCCATCTCTTTCAAAATCTGGATGATCTCTTGTCGCATGAGGTTCAGAGGATGCATCCTTCCTAAATACCGTCGTCTTCCAGGTAATGTAGGATCAATTTTCTCTAATTCAAGGCGGGCTTGCTGCTCGGATTGCTCTAAGGTGGTCAATGCTTGGGTACAATAGGATGCGATCTCTTCTTTGAGCTCATTGATCGTCTGGCCCATGCGGGGACGTTCTTCTGAGGTGCAATCACGTAAGAAGCCCATGAGGTCTTGGACTGCTCCCTTCTTACCCAAATATTTGACTTTTAACTGTTCGACATCGCGAGAGTGATGGATGCTTTGAAGATCTTCTTGGAAGCGTTTGCGAATTTCGGTGACTTTTTCGAGCACGGTTGCCTCAAGACACTTGAAAAAAGAATAAAGCGCTTCACATTTTTGTGAAGCGCTAGAAAGTAGTTATGCCAATGCCTGTTTTGCAGAACCTGCAATTGCGGCAAAGCTATGTGGGTCACGGATCGCAATCTCTGAGAGCATTTTGCGGTTCAGTGAACATCCTGTTTTCTTTAATCCGCTGATGAACTTGCTATAGGAAATTCCGTTGATCTTCGCGGCAACTCCTATGCGCATAATCCATAATCTACGAAAATCACGCTTGCGTAATTTGCGATGGCGATAATTGAAGGCCATTGCGGACATCACAGCATCCGCAGTCAAGCGAAGGTGATTTTTTCTGTCGCCAACAAAGCCCTTAGCGCGCTTACGAAGGCGCTTCTTAGAGCGATTTGCTGCTACTGCATTTGTTACTCTTACCATAATTTTTTCTCCGCGTAATTAGAGAAGCTGCGAAATTAAGCGACACCCATCAAACGTGAGTACATTTTTGTCTGTCCTTTGAAGACGACGGCGTCTTTGCTCAATCTGCGCTTCCGCTTAGATGATTTTTTTGTTAATATGTGGCGTTTCCCGGGATGCTTACGCACTAGCTTTCCTTTCGCGGTAACTTTGAACCGCGCGATAACAGCTTTTCGGGTTTTCATTTTAGTCACGGTAATACTCCTAAGTTTTTTTCTTCGCTCCTGGCGCCAAAACAACGGAAAGATTGCGGCCTAGCAATTTAGCAGGAGATTCAGGAGAAGCTACGTCTCCTAATTCTTCTATCATGCGCCGAATCAGACTTTGGCCAAATTCAGGATGCATCATTTCTCTTCCACGGAAAACACATGTCAAACGAACCTTATTGCCTTTTGCAATAAACTCTTTTGCATGTCTGAGCTTAACTTCCACATCATGGTCGTCGGTATTCGGCTTAACTTTAATTTCCTTGACTTTGACCTGATGCTGGGTCTTCTTGTTTTCCTTTTCTTTTTTAGTCAGCTGATAGCGATATTTGCCGTAATCGATAATTTTGCAAACTGGCGGTTCTGCACTCGGTGCAATCTCGATTAGATCTAAGCCTGCGCTTTCGGCACGAGTTAACGCCTCAGCAAGGGTCAATATTCCTAACTGGTTTCCATCTTTGTCGATAACGCGTAGTTTCGGTGCGCGGATCTCTCTATTGATTTTCAAGCCTTTTCTTCCTGCTGCAATTGTTCGAGCAATTCATTTAGCTTCATCACACGCATTGCTCCTTTAGGCGTCTCTTCTGGAGAATACGTCCTCAGGGCAACTGTCTCCGTCATCCGTTCTTTGTCCCCTATCACTATTATGAAGGGAACTTTTAAGTTCATCGCGCGGTGTACCTGCGCTGCTAAAGCACGCTGCTCGCATACACTATACGCAGCACGGACACTTTTATCAAGCAGCACTTGCCAGACTGCGCGCGCATAGTCTTCGGCGCTCGGAGACACGCATAAGATCCACGCTTGTTCTGGCGCAAGCAAAAAAGGCAGCTCTCCTTTTTTGACTTCGAGGATCAGTGCGATAAGGCGCTCTACGTTAACTATCACCGATTCAACGAGAAGCACTTCTTTTCCATTTGCGTAAGGCAGTTTGTAGTCAAACCCTACAAGAGAACTACAGTATTCAGTTCCCCAAACATCAAG
>JBGAFY010000152.1:0-3809 GCA_044226975.1 Rhabdochlamydiaceae bacterium | reverse complement strand
CCTTTCGGCTGCGCCAAAAACGATTTCTGAATCAACATCGGTATAATATCATAGGACGAATTATGTTAGACAAGCTGCGGCGGAATTTTTTTAATAAAAAACACCTTTCAGAAAAAATTATCGAAAAAATCCCAGGCTACTCTCCTCCAAGACCATTGTCTGTTATGTTTCTGAACATCACCCAATTTTTAGGAGTGCTCAACGACAACATCTTCAAATTAGTGATGGTCTTTCTTTTAATAGGTATTTTGGGAGGGCAAGAGGCCAGTTCTATCCTTTCTTTAGCTGGGGGGATTTATGTAATTCCTTTCCTTTTATTTTCTTCCGTAGCCGGAATTCTAGCGGACCGATTTAGCAAACATCGACTTATTGTCGGAATCAAAATTGCAGAAGTTTTTATCATGGGTGCAGCTATCGTCGCTTTCGGCTGGAAGATTCCCATCCTATGTTACATCCTTTTATTTCTTCTCGGCACACACAGCGCTCTGTTCGCTCCTTCAAAATATGGAATTATCCCTGAGATCACACCTAAAGACCGCGTATCACGCGCAAATGGGATCATTTCTTCATTCACTTACCTTGCAATGATCCTTGGAACATTTTTCGCGTCGTTTCTTTCCGATATAACTAGGAACAATTTTTCTTTGATCTCTTGGATCCTTTTCGGCTCATCACTAATTGGGCTGGCTTGCTCTTTTGGAATCCAGAAAACATCACCTAGCGGTTCTAAAAAAAGAATTTCAGTGTTGTTTTTCAAAGAAGTGTTTATCACTCTGCGTTATTGCTATACGGAAAAGCATTTGTTCACCTGCGTTCTGGCTTGTTCATTTTTTCTCTTTATCGGCGCTTTTACACAGCTCAACATTATTCCAATGGCAATGCAATCGCTTCACTTAAGTCCAGTTGCAGGGGGCTATCTTTTTCTCTCTACTGCGATTGGGATCGCAATAGGATCTCTAATTGCAGGCAAATTTTCAAAAAAACGGATCGAGCTAGGAATCCCTTGCGTCGCCTGCTTCGGAATATCCTTGATGTTCTTGCTACTTTCGCTCTTTGCTCATTTTCTAATCCTGATCATTATCGCTCTGATCTTATTAGGCATTTTTGGAGGGTTGTTCATAGTTCCTTTAGAAACGTATAACCAAATTATAAGTGACCCAACTCGCAGAGGACAGGTCATTGCAACAGCCAAGACCCAACTCGCAGAGGACAGGTCATTGCAACAGCCAATTTTTTAAGTTTCACGGGCGTCTTGATCGCCTCGTTGGCTTTATATTTTTTTAATCAAAGCCTCCATTTTTCACCTGCCACCAGCTTTGCAATTGTGGGAGGAATTACATTTATCATCTTCGCCTTATTAAGTTTGCGGCTTTCCGACTTCTCGCTTCCCATCATGGCAAAAATTATCTATCGCTGGCGCTATTACATTGATCAACTAATTGATGTCCCTCTTCCAAAGGAAAAGGGGATGGTTTTAATCTTGCGCGATGCTACATGGAAAAAAGGGGCCTTGCTGATGTCGACTCTTCCCCAAGCTTCCATGATTATCGTTAATGAGAAAGGAGAAAGGCATCCATTTAAAAATTTATTTTTTAACTCAGTTAAATGGCTGACCAATTCCCCTTCTCTACTTCAAGATACAGGGCATTATGTGGATGGAGAGCAGACGTGTATCATTTATCTTAAAAAAACAATCGACACAAGCCAATGGAAGATCTCGAAAAGTTTTTGGAGTTTTATCAATAAAGCAGATTATGAGATCAAAGTTGTGGACGTTGAGTTGGACACAAAGAAAAAATACGCACAGATCACATATTCAAAAGAGCTCGAGCAATTATAAGTTGCCCGAGCACTTAAATTAACCATTTCCACCGGAATTTTTCTTCTTGCACTCATCGCAAGAATCATAAATTTTTTCAGCGAAATCTTTTTTCTTCTTCTTACATTTTTCGTTTACTGGGGCACCAAACACAACATTTGTTGTAACAAGAGCTGTGCACAATGCTAATGCGATATATTTCATCATAAAAGTCATCTCCTTGAGCCTAATTACAAAATAAGCTCAGCAAAGTTCATATCATAAAGAGTTTTTTAACCCAACATTTCTTGAACAGGGAAAAGACCACTCGGCTTGAGCCGCAAACATAAAAAACCAAAAAACAGGATACGAAAGATCGCTGCGCGGTAGGATAGTCATGATAATAATTCAGAGTTTTCATCCTATTTATCATGTCGCGCAGCGATCCTATATATCCTGTTGTTACGAATTAAACAGTCTGGAAATATTCTGCAAATTTAATCAGCAGGATAAATTTTTATCCTGCTGAGCTTGAAGATTAAAACAAGTAGATGAACTCTACTTCATATTGACGATATCTGCGGAATGGGCCGATGCTTGTGTCTAGAGTAACTGATTGGTTCCAAGTTTGTTGGAAGTTCAAGTTATTCAAGAGCAGGTAATCTAAAGAAAGAGAAAACCCACGGTAGTTGGTATTGCCAGCAGCAGTCTTACGGTTGGTTGCAGCTCCAGTACCATCAGATTTTGCAGTATAAAATCCCGTACGGCATGCATTGCCCACGCCCACACCATTCAAGTCAAAATCTGGGACAGCTTGAGCTTGAACAACCTGGTAGTTTGCTTGTAATGCCCAATCATTGCGTTTCTTAAGCTCGCCAATGATAAATCCAACGTAACCGCCCAAGTTCGCGTATTTATGATCCGACACTTCTAACTTGCGCGCGGCGTGGTTAATCGCGATCGCGCTAAACAGAGTGACGCCTTTTTGCCAGAACTTTGGCACAAACTTATAACCCAAGGTAAATTGGGAGACAATAAAGTTAAAGCGGTGTTGTTGAGCAGGGTCTTTGAAATGTTTGGTTTTCCAATCAATAAGGGAATATTTAGAATATAGTCCAGTATTTGCAATTTCAAACATTCCAATCTCGCCAACGTAACCATACTGATTGATATTTTCATCGATGACGAACGCGCCTAAATGCGTATAAAAATCAGCGATGGTTTCAAAAGATTGGTCATATTTGAAAAGGATGCCATCAAAAAATGAGTCGAACTCAATCAAAGACTCAAAGATTGTCGCTAAACGGCGACGTCCTAGTTCAATATCAATTGTCACAGTGTCAGCATCAAGAGCTCTTACAGCAAAATAAGCACGCTCGATCTTGAGCCTGTTAAATGTACCACTAAAGACACCAGCGTTGTTATCAAATTCAAGTTTAATGGAGGCCCATGAACGGTCTGCGCGGTAATCGAGCATTAAGTTGACTTCAATGTCATATGCATTCGTCGGAATGCCGCACGGACTCTTCGGCCCTCTCTGATTGACGCCATTTTTTCTTTCTAATGTAGTTTGGAATTCAGTGCGGACCTCGCCGCTTATGGAAAGTGCACCACCAAGTTCTTTAACAGTGACTTGTCGTCTGCTGTTGATCCACTCACGGATCGCTTGAAGATCATCATCTTCAATTTCTCCTTGGCCTGCGAAAAGAGCACAAGGGAGAAAAGATATTGTGGCGCCAAAAATTAGTTTGCGTAATTTAGAATTCATGATTTTCGTAACGGCGTTTAATGTGTTTATAACAGCAAAGGTTATAAGGTGTAAGAGAATTCTGGGCAAAGGAATTCTCCATGGTAAATAACAAATGTTATCTGATTAATTTTTGATTAATGATCAAAATAAAAAAATATCAATTCACAAGTGAAATCAAAAATCGGCAATTTAGCCAGTCAAGAAGATGGAGATGCAGGGGAAGTCAAAATTAAGATGTATAAATAGCCCAAGATTCCTTAT
>JBGAFY010000151.1:0-3862 GCA_044226975.1 Rhabdochlamydiaceae bacterium | reverse complement strand
CAATGTCTTGGGGTAAGGGGTCTTTCCCTTCACATTCCACAGAAAGTTGGACCAAATGATAATCCCTGCAAAAATATCCATATGCAGGATGTGCATCTATAATAGCGCGCCCGCTTAAAGGGGCGAGCATAGAAGAGATCTCTAGGTCTGTCATTTCAAAGGAGTTTAAGAGGTTGTCTAGACGTTCTTGGATAGCTATGGCGTGTTCAGGCAGGAGAGTAACTAAGCTAGTTGCGATTTCCTTAGCTTGGATGCGAGCTAGGCGAAGGCTAAGCCAAATATGACGATCAGCACCTTCATCATGGGAAACAGAAGAGTCATGATGGTGATGCGTGCAGGAACCTTCTCCATGTAATAGATGGATATTTTGTGAGAGGTCGATGTAGCGAAGGTTGGGGCATGTGCGTAAAAATGTTTCAGCTAGTTTGTTCTCAAAAGGTTCTCCCACCCCAAACCAAATTGAAGCACGGATGATGGTCTCCATTTTTTGAGGGGTCGGCTCGTAGATGTGGGGATTTGCTTCAGGAGGGATCAAGATGTTAACTTCAACAAGATCTCCAGCGAGCTTTTCTACAAAATATGCATAGGGCGCCAAGCTGACGACGACTTGTGTCTTACCTTCTTTTGGTAAGGATTTTTGAGAAGATTTGGAACAAGAAGTAGCTAAAATTGAAAGAGAAAGTAATGCGAGAAAAAATACGTTAAACTTTTGTTGTCGCAAGCTCTTCTTGTGCTTCGGTGGCAATAACTTCCTGAGGAGCGTCATCATTAAGTGGTTCTCGTTTCATAAGTTCATTAAATTGCTTGCCCAAAGAGCGTACTGCGACGATCCACCCGCTTATCACGATAAAGAGGATTCCTGCTACGTAAGGGATGGTCATAGAGACAGTACCGATGGTGATGAGCATGAACTGGAAAATTACAGCGCCACCCGATTTGCCTAGCCTTGAGCCAACGCCATCGATTGCTGCTTTGCCCTTGAGTTTGGCTTCTTTGCTTAAAGGGATGAACGCGAGCTCTTTTGTTGCATCAAAGAGCGTGTATTTTGAAGCGCGGGAGATGCAATTTTGCAATGAGCCAAAGAAAACCCCCATAGCTAGAGGAGTGCTGCCGAGGAAGATGGAAACAGCGGCAAGGCCGGTGTCTTTAAACAGTAAGAAAGAGAAAAACCCTACGCCGGTTATTAGGAGTGTGACAGGGGGGATCAAGGCTGTGAAGGTCCAGTTAAATCGTTGGAGTAGAGCTCCTCCAAATAAGCCCATCACTGTGCTGAGGACGCCCACGCCAATTAACACTTTCCCCATGTAGGCCTGGTAATCATTAGGATCAGGGCATAGGCGATGCAGCTGGTCTTTCCAGATGACTTCTGTCAAATTGATCGCGACGTTATAGGTCAAAACGATAATGGCGATGCACAAGAGGTAGCGGGATTTTGCAAGTAAAGCAAAATTTTTGCGGAGGCCCATTTTAAATTCAGAAGGGGTTGTCTTATATTCAAAAGAAGAATAATTGCTTACTCCCGGCATCCCTTTGGTCGTCATCCAACGGAAGATTGCCATGACGAGAATGCCCGTAATAAAAATTAAAGCTGACAAGAGCATTAGAGAATTGCCCCAGGCATCGGTCCCAAGCATAGTCACGCGAGAGCCCCAGTTAGATAGGCATCCCGCCATCTGTCCAGAAGCGATCGCTGATAAGTTAGCGCCTAGAGTGAGCAAGAAATAAAATCGTTTTGCGGCTTTGACATGAGTGATCTCGTTGACAAATCCCCAAAATAAAACTGTCATGATCGCAGTGCTCCATAGCTCCGCCATCACATAGAACAGGGTAAATGTCCAATTGCGGAAGACGGCGATCAGCCCTCGAAAGCCCGAAGGGAGAGACAGTTCAAGCCTATCAGCCAGCGCGTTGGGGTGGAGGACGTCTTGGAATGGGTAGAGGACCAGCGCAAAGAGGGCAAAGAACCCTAAAAATAGAGAGATCATGATATAGAAAACGCGTTCAGTCTTATATCGGTTGGTGAGCCGAGTAAAGAGGAATGTCATTAATATAGCAGCAGGGAGAATAGCCCAAACTTTGATGAAGGGGATTGCTTCTGCCCCAGATGATTTAGCAGTAATGACAAGTGAGTCTTTGGTAGCGCGTAGAAGGCTATAGTTAAAAGTAATAAGGAAATATATGAGAAAAAGCGGAAGGAATACGCGCAGCTCGCTGCGATAGACAGGCCAAAAGAACTGCCTCCAGCGACTAAAACCTGCACTGTTTTCTGAGGACATATTATCCCAAATTTAAAACGACTCCACACGGAGAGGAGACGATATCCTTGAGACTACCGAGTTTCGCTGATCGCAGCTTAAATGACAACTAGCTTTTTTTGCAAAACATTATAAAAATAATTTAAATTGGTTTTTAAAACCATGAGCATGTTCATATATCATCTATAAATAGCTGGAAGAGTAGTTTTAATTACTAGAATTCTAGCATTCGATAAAAAATTCTTTTCAATGAACATGTCTAAAGAGGCTTGTATATTTCTTGAACTTAAGTTAAATTCTTCCGATCACCATTTGGCTGTGCTTTGGAGGAGTGTCCGAGCGGCCGAAGGAGCACGCTTGGAAAGCGTGTAAACGTGATAAACGTTTCGTGGGTTCGAATCCCACCTCCTCCGCCAATTCACAGCCTTTCTTTCTATCAGCATTTTTTTTACTACAATTTTTTTTTATATGTTGTATACTTTGACGCCTGTTTCTTTTGTGTGTTGAAATTAAGTCAAGCTTAAGAGACGTTAACAGTTTCTACGACTAATAAAGCAAAAGGTTGTGATATGAAATGCCCATTTTGCCATTGCGAAGAACTCAAAGTGACCGATTCCCGAAATGCTGCTGAGACAAACTCAATTCGCCGTCGTAGAGAGTGTTTAAAATGTTTGAAGAGGTTCACAACTTTTGAAACAGTCGATCTGACAATTCAAGTGCATAAGCGCGATGGGCATTATGAAGATTTCCAACAAGATAAACTGATCCGAGGCCTCGATGCGGCGTGCAGACATACACGGATTAGTCATGACCAAGTAAGGGCATTAGCATACAAGATAACTGCTGATCTGATGGAAAGACAAATTCGTGAAATTAATACTACGGAGCTTGGAGAGATCGCAATGAAACATCTTAAAGATATGGATGCTATTGCGTATATCCGGTTTGCCTGTGTATATAAACGTTTAAAGAATGTAGACGACCTTTTAGAAGCTATTGAAGGAGTCGCAACAGCCAGTCGTTTGTAATATTTGTTTTTTAAAGTTGCTAGAAACTAGCTATTCCAAATAGAACAACAAATGAGAACATGCTGCAAATATAACGTGAACTATTAGATGAGGGGAAAATGCCTTTAAAGGAACATGACATTCAAAGATTCAAAAAACGTCTTGAAAATTTACAAAAACAATTGCTGAATTTTGTTCGCGGTGCAAGTGAAGATGTAAAGACGAATGATGAGTCAAAAGGATATTCCCAGCATCAAGCCGATGAAGGAACGGATGACTTTAACCGTCTTGTAAGCTTAGAGGTCACAAGTAAAGAATTTGATATCCTTCGACAGATCGAACGCGCTTTAGAAAAAATCGATGAAGGAACTTACGGCATTTGCGACATCACCAATGAAGATATTCCTATTGCCCGTCTAGAGGCTATCCCTTACGCTGCCATGACAGTAAAGGCTCAAGAAAAATTTGAAAAAGTCCTCCTTTAGCAGAGCTAACTCTTCAAAATTACTTTATACGCTTGCGGAGCCAGTTGATCTACGGCGTTTTCTTCCTCATGAAGAGCCTTTGGCTATTCATTTCGTCAGAAAACTTGTAGCTCAT
>JBGAFY010000150.1:0-3895 GCA_044226975.1 Rhabdochlamydiaceae bacterium | reverse complement strand
AACAGGAGTAAGGAAATTGCGAAGCACTACTTCGCTTGAGCGGTGTAATGGTGTCGAAAGCAGTAATCCGAAGTTTTGTAATGTGTTCCCTATTCTATCTCTAGATGATGGCACAAGGTCGCAAGTGGTTAAAAGGGTTAAAATATCATATCGCTGATATCTGTACGTTAGTAGAACACTTTATTTAAAGTAAGTCCTAGCGCTGGAGCTGTTACACCTGCTAAAGTCCGATCTTTTCCCTTCATGATCTCGTTTAAAGACTCTAAGGGTATTTTTCCGCAACCGATATAGAGCAGAGTCCCTGCAACGTTGCGCACCATGCGATAGAGGAAATTATTTCCGCTAATCCTTATCTGGTACCGCTCTTCGTCAATCTGTTCCCAGTTGCAGGTGAAAATTGTTCTAACAGTATCTTTTGTCCATAGTTTGCGTTCATTGCAAAAGGTTGAGAAATCATGCGTGCCGATGATCAATTGGCATGCTTTTTGTATGGCGCCATGATCAATGGAATAAGGAAAATGCCATGAAAAAAAACGATAAAAAGGTGATTGGGCATCACCAAGACAGACTTGGTAAATGTATTCTTTGCCAGTGCAATCGAGTGTTGGGTGGAATTCTGGGACCGCTTTTTCCATCGATAGGATTGCGATGTCTTCAGGGAGAAGGGCATTGGCACTTTTACGCAGCTTGGTCAGATCAAGATTGGGCTTTTGTAAAGAAAAGCAGACAACTTGACCGCGAGCGTGCACACCGGCATCGGTGCGGCTTGCAGCATCTAATTGGACAGGATGTTGTAAGATCTGCACAAACACTTCTTCAAGAGTTTGCTCGATACTTGGGCCCATTTCTGTCTTTTGCCAACCAAGATAATGGGTCCCATCATAGGCTACAAGGCAACGGATTCTCATTGCTCAGAGCTTTGCATAAATAGTTGTACGCCTTTGAGGAACATCTCAATTGCAATGAGTGTCAAGATCAGTCCCATGAGTCGTTCAAGTGCAACTAGTCCCCGTTTCCCAAAAATTCTCTGCAGAGTGGAAGAGCAAATGAGGATGATCGTCGAACCAAGCCAGGCGAAAATGATTGCGAAGAGGACAACCATGCTCCCTTGCTCTTTCCGTGCGTAGAGCATGACAGCAGCAAGGACTGCAGGTCCTGCCACTAAGGGTACTGCCATGGGCACAATAAAAGGTTCTTTATCCATAGACTTTTCTGTGTCTGGATCTTTTGCGATTGGAAAGATCATTCTAAGGGCGAGGATAAAGAGGATGATCCCTCCAGAGATGTAAATTGTTTTCTCTGTGACTCCGATAGCGCTTAAGATAAAATTGCCAACGAAATAAAACGCGAGGATGATCACAAGGGCGATGATCAATTCACGAAAAATAATGGCCCGTTGGCGTCGTGGGTCAATGTCTTTGAGCAGTGCAAGAAAGATTGGAAGATTGCCAATAGAGTCCATTAAGATGAAGAGTGTAAATGCGAGGGAAAGTGATTGTGTCCACATGGGTTTTTACCTTTGAGGGTGTCAGTACTCTTTATACCATTTCTGAAAAATAAATGCACATTTGAGCGCGTCAAAGCCACGGGGTTCAACGATCGCAAGTCGCTCCCATATTTATAATATTGGGAGACTTGCGATCGTTAAACCGCGGGAGCTTTCACGCAGCTGAAATGTACATTTATTTTTCAGAAATGGTATTATTCAAGAGAACTTTCTCGGAGGAGCGCTCTTTGCAATTGTGAGAGCCAGGTGTTTTGGCGTTGGGTCAGCTGAGATAGGATTATAAAACAGTCTTGATTTTTGGTGAAAGCAGCACGTGTCCAATTAGTCGATCCTAAAATTAAATGTTGGTTATCGATCCATGCCCATTTGTGGTGGAGGAGTTGTTTTCCGCGGTGCAGGCGAACGGCAATCCCTGCTTCTTGGAGCTCAGTAATTGCTTTGAGACTGGCGCCTTCTGCAGTGTATGAGTCTAATACGATTGTGATGGCAACGCCGCGTTGATAGGCGGTTATTAAAGCGTTCACCAGAATGGGGTGTGTCAAGGTGAACATGGCGATCGTGATCTGCTTGTTTGCTTGATTTATATAGTCAGCGATCCTCTTTGTAGCATCTTTCTCTAATTCAGGCAGCATCCACATTTCGATGTGCTGGTCTCCGATTGCAGCCTTAAAGGGATTTTCTCCGCCATTTTCAATAAAATTGGCAAGTTCGTGACTATAGATTCCTGTTACAAGGTTGTCATGAAGATCGAGAGAGCTCTTAGTGAAATTAGCCGTCCCAATAAAGACTTGAGAATGGTCTATGACTAGGATTTTTCGATGCATGAGCCCTGTAGTGTGGACAGGATATGCAGCCACATGCTTGAAGAGAGGAGATGAGGGTGTTGCGCCTGGATCGTAAAAGATGCGTACGGGGATATTTTGGGCAGCTAAAGAGCGGAATTGTTTAAGGATGCTGGGTTCTGTGAGGCTGTAAATTTGGACATACAGGGACGTACGAGTAGCTCTTGCCGCTTTGGCAAAGATATATTTGAGATCATCTCCGCATTGGTTGGAATACAAAACGATAGGATTTTCAGGTCTAGGAAGAGTCACGCGTGTACTCGCTGTGACGAACACAGCAAATACAGCTAGGATTCCCAGACCTAAAAATAGGTTTTTATATTTTTTCGCCAGCTGAGCGCATTTGTCTAACAACGGCAGATAATCCTTGCTTATCTATGGTGCGCATTGCTCCAGTAGTCAAACGGAGGGTGACAAAGCGATCTTCATCAGCAAACCAAAAACGCTTCTTGGTAAGATTAGGGAGGAAACGGCGCTTTTTGATTCCAGTGACTTTAAGGCCGACCCCTTTTTTCTTTTTAGCAATACCGCGAATCGCGTAGCTATTGCCTGAACGAGGGATTTTTCCGGTAACTTGGCATTTTCGAGACATGGGAGTTCCTATTTCAAAATCACCACGCGATCATAACGATTTGTTTCTTATTGAACAACAAAAAATCAAAAGTTAAATTAAAAATATAATTTAACATTGGTGCACATGGACCGCTACGCAACGACTCATCAGTTTTGGAATACCATCAATCCTACTTTAGAGGGGATGTTCCTCAGCTCTAAAGGATCTGAGATAGATCATAAAGAGAGGGAACAGATCTACTCTTTGCTACCCGATCTGGAGGGAAAAACGGTATTAGAACTGGGATCTGGAATAGGGCGGTATACTGGATATTTTGCAGAAAAGGCAAAGAAAGTGATCACGGTGGATTTTATCGAACGCTTTGTCGATAAAAACCGGGAATGCAATGGACATCACAAAAATATTGAATTTATCTGTGATGATGTGACCAAGCTTGAGCTTAAGCCTGGGAGTATCCACTTTATTTTCATCAATTGTCTTTTCATGTATCTAACGGACGCGGAAGTTTTCTCTTTAAGGAATCGTATTTTTGATTGGTTGAAGAATTCTGGCACCTTGTTTTTCCGTGAAAGCTGTGCATTGTATAAAATCGAGCCGCGTGCTGAAGATCCAAGCACTTACCGCACTCTGTATTTTTACACGCATTTGTTTGATAAGCAGCTGGAGCTATTGGAAGAGAAGAGCGTGAATGTATCGATCAATACTTTTGCCAGTCCCTTTCAGTGCTATTGGATCTACAAGAAATAACGCTTCTTTTATACTCATCCAAAATAACAGGCGCAGCATGGCAATCTACGATATTTTTTCGACCAAAGAAGAAGATCCTTCCTTTCAAGAGATGCAGATGCAATTAAACTTTGAAGATGAGCAGAAGCTTCCTTCAGAACCGATTGAAGAAAAATGGTCTTTGAGTCGCTTGTTTTCTGCGACAGCTGTGAGAACTTTCTTTTTTTTATTGTTGCTCGCAGATCT
>JBGAFY010000149.1:0-7100 GCA_044226975.1 Rhabdochlamydiaceae bacterium | reverse complement strand
TAGAGAGCGTTCCGAAGGGATCGGATGCTTCATCAGACCTTCTTTAACTTTTAAATCAGCAGCGTTGTAAATGCGACCAGTTTGTGTTTCAATCCATATCTGAGCCCCTTGTCCTGCCCATTTTTTGATCTTACGGAACTCTTCTAAATTTGGGATCCAGATGACTGGGATTTCAAGACGACGGAATTGATTGGCCTCATGAGACATCCTTCCGGGTTTTTCTTGGGTCAACACACACTTGATCTTTATTTTCTCTTCATTCAATCCCCTAAAGCGCTTGAAAGCCGCTCCCAGAGTCGGATCTTCGCACAGAATATTTTCCGCTGTAAGCTTTGATAAGACCTGCAGGTTGCCACCTAGGACCGTAACTCCATTGATAACCTCTTTTGGATCAATTAGATTAGTATCCACATATTGTGGCCTCCATGTGCTCTGATCGACAATGAGCGGCCTGCTCTGCACCAAATAAATAGTCCCTGCCTTCTTATCTACGACAAACTCAATGTCTACATGGCCACCTTGTAGCTTTTGGACCTCTCCCATCAAGCGGTGCAGAGTGATCACTTCCTTCTCATTGAGCGATTTTTTCCTGGCAATGTCAGAACTGTTTTGTTTAGTAATGACACCTTGCTTCTCTTCAGGGGCCTTCCGTAAAGGCTTATTGCGAATGATTTCTTCAATATGTTCTCCCTCACCAACATAAAACTCATCCCCATCCCCTTCATCATTCACCAAGAGTTCGCCATGCCCAGGAGCAGCATGGATGCAGCTCGTTTGTTTTGTGTGTGCCAGGGGTTCTTCTTTGTATCCGATTCCAGAAACAAAGCGGGAAGGATCGTCTTCAGAACCGATCATCACTTGTATCAATGTCGCTAAAGTTGGCAACTGTAGAATATCATCACCAGCTAGCAACCTCTGTTCCAAAGATTTTTCGCTAAAATAGGAGGCGATAACTGTAGCAATAGCTGCAGATATGTGCTTCGGATCGGGAAAGATATTACATGCTGTTTCATTTCCACCTGAATTGTCTAGATCTTCGCTGTCCTCATTCCCAGAACTTCGGACCATCAAACGTTCCAATTTATAAAGGATACAGAATTCTTTTAAATCGCTCGTTTCAAATGTCGATATAATGAAGCATTTTTCGATATTTTTTCGAATGGTCTTTTGGCTTCGGGAGCAGTTGTTGTGTGTTTTGACCTTGAATACGACCGGGAATTCCGCACAGTGATCGAACAAAGTTGGCAAACGCTCGCTTTTGAAATTCCTGATTAATGCTTATGCTCTCTTCGCGCTCCCCTGCTCAACACAGGAAGAAAAGGAGAGTATCTCCACCCAATTTTGAGAAATGATAAGATCTTCTGCAACATTTTTCTCTTATCAATCAAATGTGCTGCTTTGTATCCAAACTGTTCGACATCAATCAAAAACTAATAGGCTCTCTACTAAATAATTTTCACTTCATGAGAAGAGCTTTTCTTCAATTAAAAATATTTTTAATTCATTAAGTTCTTGCAAAGATTTGTTTTGAGAAAAAAGATGTAAAATTGCTTTTAATAACTGAGGATTGTCTTTTGATCTTTTGATTAATTTCTTTAAATAGTTTCAATCCTACTTGTCAATTGTTAACTTTTTTAAGTCATGATAACTGAGATCTTTAAGCTTTAACTTATCTATTAGAGCAATAGAAACAAAAGAACTTACTTTCATTTTTGTGAAGCAAGATAGAATTGATCTCAATAAAATCTTTTCATAAACCTTCATTTCTACGCTATTTTTAGTTAAATACATCTAATTGTCTAACTGCTTTCAAAACAAAAGTTCGAACATATGGAAGATAGATTGCAAAATATTATTACCGAACAGTACCTCAAAAATCGGATTTGGGCCAAGTGAAAGCTCCCGCAGTTGATCGATCGTAAGTCACCTAATATTAAAAATATGAGGTGAAATTACGATCAGTCACCCAAAGACTATGGCGCAACCAATCCGTTTTTGAAATCACGTTCGGTATAAGGGCAGTTCTTGACAGAAGATTGGTTTGCTTAAATCTTTATTTTTTAATGTAAATGTTCTCAAGGTTATCTCTAAAATTGCCATTGGAGTGAGCGTGAATTTGATCTCTTTGCAATTGATAATTTCTTAGCGATTCGTGTCTCTTCTGGTCTAAATGCTTTGGAAAACAATTCCAACATACCGAAAAATACATCGCTTGCTAATGGGCGGAAAATCTTTCATTTTTCAGAATAATAGCTCTCTCCTCTTCTACAGAGATAAATCCTTTTTCTGACAGGGTTGACAATAGGTGAACTCATTAGGGTCGTAATATGTTCGAAGAGCTCTTTTATAGAAAAATAGCCATTATTTCTACCAAAACCTAAAAGTATCCCCTAGAAAACTTCGTGTTTTAATAGTTAAAAATACTTTATCCTCTCTGAAAATTTTTTACAATACTGTTGAGCTTCATGTTGCCAGCACGCATTTGAAATCGTCATAACAATATCGGACTGTCTTTAACACATTCTCTTTACTGATAAGAAAGATAAGAGTAGTGTCATGATCGATGAATTTCTTTTATGATAAACCGTTTGGAAGAAAAAGATGAGAATACTTTTTCATGACTCTAATCCTTTTATAGACCAGTAGTGACGAAAAATTCTTCTCTGAAGAGAGTTAAACTTTTAATATCATAAGTTGCAGAATGGAACCCCGATACTGCGACGGGTTTCTCCGAAAATTATGGGCCCACCTTCACGAAATAGAAGAACGCGAAAAAGCCTAAATTTTTGATCGCTAAAGGTGGAATCAATGATAATTTATGATATATTTCTTTGTCTTTATTAAATCAATTTAAATAAATTAATACCGGTACACATGTTATCGTACATTACAATTGATAAAGTTAGCCAATTTCGTTGCATTCTTGGTACTGTATGTATTTACAAGTAGGGCATTTTACTAGTAAGTGGAGAGATGCATCGTCGACAATAATCATTAATGCACGGAATTAGATCGCCTGGACATTGTTTTGTGTATTGTAAAGACTAAGCGCTCCTGAAGTATCAATAAGAGTATTTAAAATTTCAAATGACAAAAAGTCTTGAGTTGAGTGAAGTCAATGCTTCTTTAGGAATGGCAAAGATTGTATCAACTTTCACAAAAACTTCGCCATTCTCTCCCCGATCCGTATAGTATTTTCCGATTGTTTTTCTGACATTTTTCTAAAATAAATACGGGTCGACCAAATTTATCAATTTGATTTTCCGATAAGAATATATTCATTTCCATAGGCATAGCCACAGAAATTAAGAAAAATAAATAAAATTGAAAAAATGTTGATGAATTTCATTCACAGCCCCCTTAAAGATAAGATTCTGAAAGAGAGCTATCAATGCAAATCTTTTTTTAAATTCTTTATTTAAAAATGCTTTCAACTCAAGAACCTATCTCACTGAACCTCTTTCCATTTCCTCTGTAGCATTAAAATCGATCTTTTTTGTAGTTTCTAGCGCTGAAGTCTCTAAGACAATAAACGGGTCCTTTTTAGCCTTTTTTCCATCGAGGTCACTGCAGCAGACCCAGACACGGCATTTAGCATGACGAATAATTTGCTCTGTTACAGCCCCCATCCCCTTCCGCTCAGCTTCTGAGCTTGCTTTCATCGTACCAAGTACGAGCATGTCATACTTTTCATGCTCGATCAGCTCAAAGATCGATTCTGCAATAGAACGAGAACGGACAATTTTTAAAGTGAGTGGAACTCCAATTTCCCTTGCAACAGCCTCTGCGCGTTTCAAGATCGCCTCAGCAATTGCAATGCGTCCTTGGACCTCACTATCAAGTGGCATAGAGAAAGGAAGTTCGATGACGTGAACAGCAGTTACCATAGCTCCATGGAGTTTTGCAAGTTCACAGGCCATTTGCACTGTTTCGGTTTGAACCCCGCCGCGCGTTGGGACCAAAATATTTTTCACATGCATAGCTTTATACTCTGGCACTTTGATCTTTTGGATCTCGAGCACGCCCGTTTTTGTCAACTTGCTTAAGTGTCGATACCCAAAATACATCGCAATTCCAAGTCCAATCCAGGTAAACCCAAGCAATCGCCCTTGTGGTTTAGTTATAACGACCAAAATCCAAACGGAGATCGTTGCCAATGCTCCAACGATTGCTGAAATAGGGATTTCATGACCCTTGATTTTTATGTTCAACCCAATTTTGAACGGACGCTCCAAATGAGGTTTTTTGATCCTGAGAACAATGCACGACATGTGCGCTGAAAAGAACGCGATCATTGCGCCAAAATTGTAAAGGTCGGCGAGGAATGTCATCTTCCCTCCGCTCCAAATCACGACCAAGATCGCAAACAATGCAAAAACACCAAGCGCCCAATAGGGAGTTCGGAATCGAGGATGCAACTTGTAAAAGACCCGTGGCAATTGATAGTAACTGCCCATATTAAACGCTAGCCTCGAAGCCCCTACAAGCCCAGCATTTGCCGCGACAGCCAGCAAGCAGGCAGCTAAAACACCCACCCAAGGAGCAAACCACCCAGCGCCAAAGGGAAGAGCCGCTGCGATGCCAGCAATGGGGTCCATCAAGTAGACTGTCGTCAGTTTTTCAATGGAGACGTTCGACAGTGCGACTATAGAAATTCCAAAATACATGAACAACAAAACAGCCATCGCCCACATAATTGCAAGTGGAACTGTCTTGGCAGGACGTTTAGATTCAGCACCAAGTTGGGCAATCGATTCAATCCCGGTATAAGCGACCATCGCCATCGCAACCCCTTTCCAAAAGTCAGCCCAACTAGGCGACCATATCGCGTTTGCGACATTGATGCGCATGTGATCAAAGAGAGTGGAAAAATCAACACTTCCAAGGCCAACAAGAATAATGACACCTTGCGTGACAATCACAAACAACGTGAGTATAAGACTTACTCGCGTAGATTGTTTAATGCCAAAAAGGTTCAAAAGGAAGAGCAAAAAGATCAATCCGACTGTGAAGGCGATTTGGATCTCTGTTAATTTTAAACTATTGTGGAAGACACCCAAGTATGGAGAAACCGCAAAAGCAGAAATTGCAATAGTGACAATGTAGTCTAGTAACAGTCCCCAGCCAGCAATAAAAGAAATAAGATCGTTGAAGGCATAGCGGGCAAAGCTAGCAGACCCTCCAGACTCGTGGATCATCGAGGTCAATTCGGCATATGTCAAAGCTGTGCAGACGAAAACAAGCCCAGCAAGGCCAAGCGCAATGGGCGCTGCGCCCAAAGCAAAGAGCACAGTTATCCCTAAAGCATAGTAGATAGATGAGCCTAAGTCCCCATAACCTACCGCAAACAGATCGCTGACGCCAAGCACACGCTTCAGCATCCCTCGGTCCATTTGTGAGACCCGTTCTTTAGAAAATATCCCCTTGCTCATGCCCACCTCTAAACTTAGATATGAAGTGGAATGTTTTTTTTAGCAAGAGGACTATTGACTTGGACAATTTTACTTCCATCTCTTTGCGCGAAGCTGCCTTGGAGTGCTGCGCTTTGCGCAGCCCTGGATTTCGTCAATACTCATGTCTAATCTATAAATGGAAATGATTTGAAAATACAGCCCGAGCATGTAGTTCTCACTAGACCAATCTAGGCTGCACAAAGCGCAGCATCCAAGGGCGCTTCGCGCAAAATGTGCGAGACCCGTTCTTTAGAAAATATCCCCTTGCTCCTTTTGCCCTTCTAAACTTAGATGAGTGGAACGAATTTTTAGCAAGAGGACTATTGACTTGGACAATTTTACTTCCATCTCTTTGCGCGAAGCTTCTTGGAGTGCTGCGCTTTGCGCAGCCCTGGGATTCGTCAATACTTTCATGTCCTAATCTATATAATGGAAATGATCTGAAAATACAGCACGAGCATGTAGTTCTCACTAGACAAATCTAGGCTGCGCAAAGCGCAACCTCAAGGCGCTTCGCGCAAAATGTGCGAGACCCATTCTTTAGAAAATATCCCCTTGCTCATGCCCACCTCTAAACTTAGATATGAAGTGGGATGTTTTTTTTAAAGAGCTTACAACAACGTTACCCTGCAAAGAAACAAACAGACAGTTATTTTTATAAACTACTATATCAACAAATCTCGAAATAACCAGAAAATCGAATAAAACTTTATATCGAGATAGTTTCCACACAACCTTATAAAGTCGAATGAGATTAAAATAATCGATCTAATTGAAAATAAATCTGCCTAAAAAAATTCTTTGACAGGCTAGAAAACTCGAAAATTAAAATCTTTAATTTTAAAAAATTTTAATTAATTAATATTATTAATAAAAATTACAAATACATAAATTAATCAATCGTTGTGCTATTATCAATAAAACACAAAAAACCAAATTAAAAAAATGGCTACAACAATACATTCAGCATTACAATATATAAAATTTGAATTTGCACATAAAAGAATTCAACAAAAAATCGACAAGCTAGATCCACAAAAAGACAATTTTCATTCTGAAGCACAAAACGCCAGTAAGAAAATTTCTAGACTTTACGCACAAATCAGCTCAACCAATCCTTTGCAAGATAGTACTCGAATTCAAACGCTAGCATATTTTCTAGATAAAAAAGTCTCTACTAGTAAACTTGCAGATTCTGAAAAAAAATTATTTTCTGCAAATCTACAACGTTCTGCGAATAGTCGATTTAATAGCCTAGATAAAGACATCATCCGAGAAATTGTAAAACATCTAAAAGATAAAGAGAGCGTTTTTTCGCTTGCCCAAGTAAATAAATGTTTAAATTTACAAATAAATAAATTTCGTTTGCAAAGAATTGAACATAAACTATCTAAACAAAAAAAAACTCCTAATAAACAGCAAACAGCAAAAATCTCACGATTTGAAGGGGTTAAATTAAAATATCTACACGTTATATTAAAAAATAATTTTCAATCTATTCTATCTCGTATTGAAAATTTGACGACAGAAGAATTAGATAATAATTTAATTTTAAACAACATTTACACTTCAATAACAAAAATAAATCAAGAAATTATTGCAACCCCATTGCTATCTGCAGAATTTAGTTTGCTTACAAACCATTTA
>JBGAFY010000148.1:0-3948 GCA_044226975.1 Rhabdochlamydiaceae bacterium | reverse complement strand
AAGAACGAAACGTCTTTGCGCTCGCATTCTGTTAATAGCTCGTATGCGAGAAACCGTTGGGCATCTACTGCAAGCGCATGCTGCTTTTGTAACATTTCAGAAGGAGATACTTCCTCGTGAACGGCATGTCCCAATACTTTATAGAAAATGGAGGCATGCATTGGGGAATGTTCTACTGTTGACCACTCTCCTGGCTGAAGTGAGAAAATACTCTCCATGCCAGAGGATTTAGCTTGGGCCCGGTAAATGTCCATGGAGCTCTTTTCTAACTTCCATTGTTCAGCTAGAGCTGATTGCGCTTCAGAATCTGCGCTGACAACCCACTTGGATGCGTCAGCACCCTGAGCAATTGCATTGCGGATGGCTGTCAAATAAGCAGTGAATCGATTGGTAGCGTAAAATTGACGATCTTTCTTTTTGGTGTTATCTCCAGGAACGCTATCTGCGATGGCCTTCAATTGTTCAAAGAAGACCCTTTCACCAACAAGGTCGCTCACTTCATTTAAGTTTTTCCAAGAGCCATTAGAGAGTTGATAGACATTGGGTTCTTTTTTACGCACATCTGGATAATGTTCATTGAGCCGCTTTTCAAGCAAACGGGCAAGTGTGCCATCGGAGAGAGCATCTGCAAAAAGAAGCACTTCTTTGGAAGAAGGCTTTTCGATCACATTGAAGGAATAATAATGGATTTGGTCTTCAGTGAAGCATTTTAATGTTTCATGTCCTGATTCAAAAAGCTGCATCAATTTTTCCCCATTTTCAATGCCTGTCAAAAAGGCGATGGGGCCTTGGCTGCGCACTTTAAGTTTTTTTATTTCAGGGGTAGCCGTAGCTAAAGCTTCGCTTATCCACTCTGGGTGTGCTTTTGCAATGGCTTCGCGCGAAAATTGATCGATTTTCCAACGCTCTTCTTTTTTTAAGCCATCAAGGGTTGCGAAACGCTCAGATACAGTGGCATCTTGTTGTTCAGCTAAAAAAGTATATTCGTTTTTCAAGAGGTTCCAATTGACATCTTGGGTCTGCCAATCCCATGTCTGCTTAAGGGAGATGCGGTCATAAATGCTGTCAATCGCAACATGCTTGACTTCGACGGTGCATTGTCTTTGCACAAGCTCAGGGCAGCGTTTTTCAATTTCTTCTACAGATGCAAATGTCGCTGGAAGATTGATTGCTTGGGCTTTTCCTTTGAATTGTTTATCGGCAACTTCTTCGAGGTAGATTTGGAGTTTGAGAAGTCCTGCGAAATCTAAAGAGCGCAAAGAAGCCGGGAGCCGATAGAGCTCGATCTGTGCTGTTTCTTGTGCATAGGAACGGAACTGTTTTTCAAAGAGAGGATCAAGGAACACGCTTTCGCCACGCTCATGGAGCATTTTGCGGAATGCCATGACTTTTGACCACATGGAAATTGCGGTTGTCTCATCTACTCCAGCAGCTCGCAGTTGTATTTGATAGACTTCCTGGACCTCTTGATTTGTAGGGGCATTTTGTGTGAAACGTTCAAGTCCAGAATGTACGTTGTTCCACAAGTCGGCCCTCGCTTCTTTTGCGGAGACTTTGTAGCCCTTCTTCTCTGCTATTGAGGCGCTGTTCAAAACAAATGATCCCAACATTTCGAGGAATTTTTTTCCAAACCACTGGTCCATTGTGGAAAAACCAAAGAGGTTAAGATCCACTTGCATCAGATAAGGATCTTTTTTAATGGACGGGTAGGAGGCTTGTTCATAAGCTAACATCCGACGGACAAGCTCTGGAGACAATCTCTGCTGATCTCCATACAAATCTATTAGATGGGCCAATGTCATTGGGGAAGGTTTTTTGTCTTGTTTTAGAAGATCAATTTTATAAGCAATATCCGGCGCAAATTTTTTCCACACTTGTGCTGCGCTGATAAATGGGGCTTCTGGATGAACGTAAGGCTGATAGCGATGGATCTTATCTTGAACTTCTATGAGTTCAGGGCTTAAAACATCAAAATACTTCTCCGCAAGGATCAGCGCGATCTTGGTCTCAAAGAGGTTCTTTTGTAAAAAATCGCCATTGAGCAAGTTGGGCATCAAATTTTGATTGGACTGCCCGCGGATAAGAAAATCTCCAGCGATCATGCGAACTAATGCATTTAGTTCGCTTTGCCGCAACTTTCGACCATCGACCAGTTCCATGACGGGTTTCTCTTGAGATCCGCCTGATTGCATCATGGCGCTGAACGTGCCAAAGAATGTAAAAGAGATCACGATCATGATCGTGGTGAAGAGAAACAGAAACCGTTGGTGTTTGCGAAAAAATTGCAGCATGTTTGTCCCTTATGAATCAATACGATTTTGCGAAAATAACCCGTTTATTGCTCGGTTTACCACTGATCACACAGCGCCCATTTTCAATTGCCGCATCTAGAGGGATGCAGCGGATGGTGACACCGAGGTCCTCTTTTACCTGTTTTTCAACTTCCTCATCTCCGCTCCAATGACACAGGGCAAACCCCCCATGTATTTCTGGTTTGTCGGCATTGCGGGCAGTAAAGTAAGCGTAAAATTCTTCTTTAGTATCGATTCGGCGGATATGCTCGTCGCGGAAGCGGCGTGCTTTTGTGAATAGATCGTTCTGTATCGCATCAAGATGTTCGCCGATCTTAGCAACTAAGTCTTCTTTGGTGACCATCGTAGTCTCTTTGTGTCCCCTATCGCGCCTTGCTAATCCTAGCATCCCTTTTTCTATATCCCTTGGACCTATTTCAAGACGGAGTGGAACGCCTTTTTTAATCCATGACCATAACTTATCGCCTCCGCGCATGTCTCTTTCATCGACAATCACGCGCACCTTGACGTCTGCATAGATTTGAGCGCGCAGCTCTTCTGCTAAGCGATGGCAATAACTCAAGACTGCCGCCTTGCTCTCTTCTTTATGCATGACGGGAATGATCACAACTTGTGCTGGAGCTACTCGAGGTGGAAGGATGAGACCATCATCATCACTATGCGTCATGACAAGAGCGCCAATCATACGCGTGGTGATACCCCAAGAAGTTGTCCATGCATATTCAAGGGCGCCTTGCTCATCGCAGAACTGGATCTTGGAAGCTTTGGCAAAATTTTGCCCAAGGAAATGCGATGTTCCGCCTTGGAGAGCCTTACGGTCTTGCATCATTGCTTCAATCGTATATGTTGCCACAGCTCCAGGAAACCTTTCGGTAGGAGTCTTCTCTCCTTTAATGACTGGAACGCCGAGATAATTTTGCACAAAATTTTCGTAGATATTGAGCATCTGGGTCGTTTCTTCAAGCGCTTCTTTTTCCGTAGCATGGGCAGTATGCCCCTCTTGCCAAAGGAATTCTGTTGTGCGCAAGAACAAGCGTGTGCGCATTTCCCAACGGACGACGTTTGCCCATTGGTTGATCTTGATTGGTAGATCACGCCACGATTGCACCCACTTGGAATACATCTCCCCGATAATCGTTTCAGATGTAGGACGGACAATCAAAGGTTCTTCTAAAGGGCCGGCAGGAATTAATTTACCATCAGGACCTTTTTCTAAACGGTGATGGGTCACAACTGCACATTCTTTTGCAAAACCTTCGACGTGCTGTGCTTCTTTTTCAAGAAAGCTTAAGGGAATGAATAGAGGAAAATACGCATTCTCATGCCCAGTCTCTTTGAACATCCCGTCTAAGATGCGCTGCATATGCTCCCAAATCGCGTAGCCCCAAGGCTTGATCACCATGCATCCGCGTACCGGAGAGTGTTCCGCAAGGCCTGCAGCTTTGATGACCTCGAGATACCAATCGGAGTAGTTCTCTTCACGGGTTGGTTGAATGGCTGTTTTGGTTGCATTCGACATAAATATTATCCTGACAGGTTATGTATTAGACCTCTTTCGAAACTAAGGGTTCGTCGATTTTCGGGTTCTTTTGAGCCGATTTTCGATTCAAATTGCAGGGATAATATACTTTTGTCG
>JBGAFY010000003.1:0-29171 GCA_044226975.1 Rhabdochlamydiaceae bacterium | reverse complement strand
ATCAGAAAGATTAGACTCTCCTCCTTTAAAGGCCCTTACCTCGCAAATGGAACAGCGCCTTCATTACTCTGAACATCCCGGGGCCATTTTGTGTGGGATCAATGGCCTTGTCATGAAGATCCACGGCCAGTCAACCCATTCTTCTTTGCTCAAAAGCCTAAAAGCCCTTCTCCGATTGGTGCAGGGAAATTACATCTCATTAATGCGCAATGAGTTGCAATCACTGTAACGTTCATTTCAAGAAAACCTTATTTTCACTTCCCTGTATCAAATCCACAGACATTTTTTGCTATAGAAAAAGAACCCCAAATTCCCTAAAATGTTTTTTCGCTGCTGTGGGTATGATAAGGGGTAACATGGTCGTTTCTCTATCATTGCCCACCTTAAAATACCTAGCAGTAAAAAACTTAAATGAGAATGTTCCATGGAAGAGATCCTGCTTAACGTCGAATCTAAAGAAACCCGCTTCGCCCATTTGAAAAACGGCTTACTTCACGACCTTATTGTCGAGCGTAAAAAAAATCGTCAGCTTGCCGGCAACATCTATCGCGGCCGTGTTACTAACATCCTTCACAATATCCAATCTGCTTTTATCGATATCAATGAAGGTGAAAATGGATTCATCCACATTTCTGACATCATTGAGAACACACAAAAGTTCCAAGAGATGTTCGACATGGACTTCGACCTCGATCTCAACTCGAAAGCGTCTTCTGGTAAACAAAACAAAGAAGCAGATATTTCGAAGTTATTAAAAGCCGACCAGCCTGTGCTAGTCCAAGTCGTCAAAGAGCCGATAGGATCCAAAGGCGCTCGCCTCACTTCGAACATCTCAATTCCAGGCCGCTACCTCGTCCTATTGCCTAATACTCCCCATCGAGGAGTCTCAAGAAAAATTGAAGACCAAGCGTCTCGAGACAGACTAAAAAAACTAATTCGCGCATTTGAAATGCCCCAAGACATGGGTCTAATTTGCCGTACTGCAAGCGTCAATGCAACAACGGAAATGCTCGTCGAAGAAGCAACAGACCTACTTAAGTCCTGGCAAATGATTATGGAGAGTTTTCACAAATCATCACGCCCAACATGCCTCTATGAAGAGTCCGATCTCATCAAACGAGCAGTCATGATTGCCGTGGATAAAAAATTTGAACGTCTTCTCATCGATGATTATGGAACCTACCAACGTTGCAAGCGCCTCTACTCTCGATATTGCAATGAACATCCGCTAAAGATCGAACTTTATCGCGATCGCATCCCGATGTTTGAAAGGTTTAATGTAGAGCGTGAGATCGATAGGGCCCTTCGCCGTAAGATCTGGCTGCCAAGAGGAGGATACCTCTTCTTTGACAAAACTGAAGCGATGTACACAATCGATGTCAACTCAGGACGCAGCACATCTCAGAGCGGATCTAATGACGTTGAAGAAACACTTGTGCAGATCAATATGGAAGCAGCTGAAGAAATAGCGCGTCAGCTCAGACTGCGCAATGTTGGCGGACTGATCATTTGCGACTTTATCGATATGCGCTCACGAAAAATCAACGCCGCGTCTAGGATCGCCTCAAAGAGGCAATGAAAGAAGATTCCGCAAAATGCACAATATTAGGAATGAGCGAATTTGGACTTGTTGAAATGACGAGGCAGCGCAGCCGTGAGTCCTTGACACAAACAATGTTCACCTTGCCCATATTGCTCAGGATCTGGCTCTATCAAGAGCCATGAAAGCGTCTCTATTGAGATCGAAAGAGAATTAAAAAACTTATTCATGTTCAAAATCAGTTGGCCCTTGAGCTTGTTGCACATCCGTCTTTAGATCATTTTTTAAACCACGGCGATAAGGACTTCTACCGCAAATTTGCAGAAAAGTCCAACGCCTCTTTAAAATTTGGAGTGAACGATACTTTGCATCTTAATGAATTTGAATTCTTTTCACTGACCAATGGAAAAAAACTCGAAACCTAATTTCTTTTCAGCCCTTAACGCTGCGCTTCATCGGCAAACAATCCCTGAAAAGTTTGTCCGTAATTTAGAGCAGTTTTATTTCAGCTATAAGCAGAGCTTAGAAGCTCACGGAATGCAGATCGAGAAATATGAAGGAATTTTTTTTAACTTCCTCGATCTCGTTGAAAAGCAGATCAAAGACCCTTTTGTCTTTGCTCCCTATCATAAAAAAATTCGTGCCCCGTTTGATTACTATGCTTTTGGCAATGATTTTTTAAGACCGCTCATCGACATGGAACATTCCTCAATTGAAGGATTGCTCCACGTTGACGAGATCCACGCGCATTTGATCAAAGGGCATAATGTCGTCCTTTTGGCCAACCATCAAACTGAGGCCGATCCCCAAGCAATTAGCATCCTACTGGAAAAAACACACCCACATCTCGCTGAAGAAATGATCTTCGTAGCTGGCGAACGTGTCATCACAGATCCTCTAGCGATCCCTTTTAGCATGGGTAGGAATTTGCTATGCATCTATTCAAAACGATACATCGACCATCCTCCCGAAGATAAAATGAAAAAGCAGCTCCATAATAAAAAAACTATGGAACTGATGAGCGAACTGCTCTCTCAAGGAGGTCATTGCATTTATGTGGCGCCCAGTGGGGGCAGAGACCGTCCCAATGATCAAGGAGTCGTTGAAATAGCTCCTTTTGATGCCCAGAGCATTGAAATGTTCTATTTAATGGCAAAGCGTGCCGGCCACCCAACATTTTTTTATCCCCTCACCCTCCTTACCTATGACCTTCTCCCTCCTCCAGAAAATGTGCAGATCGAGCTTGGGGAGACGCGTTTAACGAAGAGAGGCGCGATCCATATCGCATTTGGCGGACAGCTCGATATGGAACATTTTCCTGGGAGCGATGAAAAAGATAAGCACGAAAGAAGAAAAAATCGAGCCGATTTTATCTGTTCTTTGGTAAAACAAGATTACTCAAAGCTACTATCCCAAGAGGACGAATAATGCACTCTGCGAAAACGATTTTTTCCCTAATCTTGACCACTTGCGCTTACACTCTAATTGCCGAAGAAGCGCCTTTAGCTGGTTTTAAAACTGTCGAAGATGTCTCAAACTTACATATCTTGACACCCTCACTCTCTCAACGAGAATACTGCAAAATTATTCTGGACAATGGTCTGCAGGCTTATTTGATCTCTGACTCTGAAGCAAGACAGTCTGCTGCAGCTCTAGCTGTTGAGAGCGGATCGTGGAATGACCCTAAGGAATATCCAGGGATGGCACATTTTCTCGAACATATGCTTTTCATGGGGACTGAGGCTTACCCCAAAGAATTCGAGTATATGCAGTATATCACTGACCATGGCGGAAAAGTAAATGCGTCCACCTGGCCAGATCGGACACTTTATATGTTCTCTATCAACAGCGAAGCCTTTCCCGAAGCACTTGATCGCTTCTCTCATTTTTTTATTGACCCTCTCTTTTCGACCTCTTCGATCAACCGCGAACTACTTGCCGTAGATCAGGAACATTCGAAAAACATCGAAAATGATGATTGGCGCGAATACATGATCTTCAAGGAAACTGGAAACCCTGCACACCCTAACGCGAGTTTTTCTACCGGAAATGCTAAAACATTGAGCGGAATCCCTCAAACAGCGCTAAAAAAATGGTACCATGACAACTATAGCGCCAACTTAATGCACCTTATTGTCCTCTCGCCCTTACCTATGGACCAATTACAACAGCAAGTTCGCACATTTTTTTCTAAGGTCCCAAACTATAAAATAAACCCTTCAAAATTTTCTGAGTCTCTTTCATCTTCGCAGCAAAAAGGGAGCATTACATACATCAATCCCATTCGCGATCGCAGACGTCTCTCATTAACCTGGGAAATTCCACGAGAGTTTACTCAAGATAAAGGGGAAAAGCTGCCTGAGATAATCGCTTATGCTCTTGGCCATGAAGGAACACAAAGTTTAAGTGCAGAGCTAAAACGAGAAAATATCGCTGAAGAAGTAAAAGTTTCAGCAGAATGGCTGAGCAAACATGAAGCGTTCTTGCGCATTGACATTGACTTGACATCCGAAGGGGTCGCGCAAAAAAACACTGCTATCTTGCGCTGCTTTGAGGCCCTGGCACTATTAAAATCAAAAGGTGTTCCTCAAGACATTTTTGAAGAAATGCGCACCTTAGCACTCCTAAAATACCAATACCAAGAGCGTCAAGATCCTTTCGAATTCGTATTCCAACATGCTCATGACATGGTCGATGAGAACTTAGATACCTATCCTAGCGAAACACTGATGCCTCTGTCATATGACCCCAAAGCAATTATGGGATTGCTCCAAACACTGACCCCTCAAGATTGCATGGTCATGTTACAGGCTGATCCTTCATTGACAGGAGTTGTGCCGGACCACCATGAAAAGTGGATGAATGCTGAATACGCTGTTCAACCGCTTTCTCAAGAATTTATTGCAAAGCTTGCCAACGTCAAGCCAAGTCCCCTGATTGCCTTACCTTCCCCAAATCCATTTATCCCTCACAACTTAAATTTGATCGCACATGATGTGACCAAAGAAAGCAACCTGCCTACTTTGATCTCAGATGATGCCCATGGTAAAGTATATTATCTGCAAGATACCGAATATCATGTCCCGCAAGTATCAGCACAGATCGGCATTAAGACTCCCTTGATCGATGGCTCCTCTCGTTCTACAGCAATGGGCGATCTATTTTTGAAAGCTCTCACAGATCAAATAGCTGATATGCTGCACAACGCTGCAACTGCAGGCTTTTCTGTGGACTTCGCCGTAAAAAGTCTCAAGCTACAAATAGAAGTGAATGGGTTCAGCGATAAAGCGCCTGTCTTTCTCAATGCTCTGATCACAAAAATGAAAGGCTTGTCCATTACTCCGCAACAATTCCAAACATACCGTCAAGCACTCTTGAGTGAATATGATGATGGGAGCAAAGATCTACCCGTTAAGCAAGCGATCGAGTTCACATCGAGCATCATATTCAGAGACTCCTCAACTAAAGAAGACCGCGCAAAAGCGCTTGAACGGATCACATTTGATGAATTCACACAGTTTTCCAGCGAGCTTTTGAACAAAGGCTACCTAGAAGGCTTTTTCTATGGCAATTTAGATGAAAATGGCGCACGGACAATCTTAAGCTCCATCAACCAAGAATTACAAATGGAAGCATATCCTTTGTCCGAACAAGCCAAACGTTTCTTCTTGGTATTGCCGGACAAACAAGGTCCATTTATGGTTGTTCGCAAAACAAGCCGTCAAGGCTATGGTGTTGTTCTGTGCATCGAACAAGGGGGATTTTCTTTTGAGCGTCGCGCTACCCAACAAATCCTTTCACGGGCACTGGCCGATGCCTTCTTTGACACCTTGCGCACCAAACAGCAAACAGCTTACTTTGCACGCTCTTGGGACCAAGAAGTTGAAAGACAGCTGATGCAGTTATTTGCCGTGCAATCGAGTTCCCATCACCCTCAAGAGCTCCTTGCCCGCTTTGAACTGTTTTTAGAAGACTTTTCTCGCAGTTTAAATGAAAAAATTCCTCAGGAACGTTTTGAGACAATGCGTGAAATGCTGGTGCAAAATCTAGAAACACCACCAGAAAACATGGAAGCAATGGCACAAAGGTTAAATCTGCTCGCATTTGAGTATGCTGGGGATTTTGGTTGGTACGAAAAAAGGATCCAAACCGTCAAATCTTTGCAATATGAGCAATTTCAAAAGACGGCGCAGCAATTTATTTCACGAGATAATTCTCGTAGAATTGCGATTCTGTTCGAAGGTGTTGTGCCTCCTGAAAAAGATTTCCGCTATGAACGCGTTTCAAAAGAAGATATTTGCGATCTAGGCACCTATTCTAGCTTCCGTTAATTAAACCGAACGCGACTCAAAAAATCACTAAACAACAACAGCTACATTTTGTAGCCTGTTGTTGTTTAGTGTCATGCCCTGGAAAGAGACGCATCTCTACAATCCATTTTCCTTTAATGAGAACAATAAGGAAAGCCTCGAGTTAGAGGCGACTTAAGTAAGCCTTGACCTAATCAGGGCTTTTCGCATATTAAAAAAAGATACCCCTCCATTTTATTTTTATGAAAGTTGGTCAAATGAAACACAAAAAACAAATATTGCTTTCTCTAGTGCTGCTTCATTGTTGCTTAATGAACGCTGATCAAGGAAATATAGAAGATAGCTTAGACTCCGATACACAGAATGGAAATGGGACAAGTTCTCAGGATTGCATTAGCTCACAGCGTCCATACAAAATAGAATTGCGCAACATTGAAGGTCGAGGCGTTGGTTATCAGGAAGGATATACAACATTAGAATGGTATTACATGCCCACTTGCGGCAACTTTACCCCCATCTTAGATTTGCGAGGCCATGTATTTAACAACGGAAAGTTTGCATCGAATGTGGGGATAGGATTGCGCTATCTTAATGGAATGATTTGGGGCGTAAACGCTTACTATGATTTTAGACAGACGCATCGCACACATTTCAATCAAATTTCTGTTGGCCTTGAAGCTTTAGGAAGATGGGTGGACTATCGGATCAATGGATACTTTCCTGTAGGGAGAAAGCACAGTGGCTACTATCATACTCATTTTGACTCGTTCAAGGGCAATAATATTATCATCGAGAGGAAACGAGAGTTTGCGATGACAGGCGCGAACGCTGAACTTGGCGTCCATATTGTTGATAGAAAGAACGTAGATCTTTACGGTGCCCTTGGGCCCTATTATTTTGGTGGAGAAGGTAAAAATGCATGGGGTGGAGAAGCCCGCCTTGCAGCGACATTTTTTAACCATTTAAGAGTACAAGCTAGCACTTCATACGACTCTACTTTCAAATGGATTGGACAAGGAGAAGTCGGGTTAAATTTTTCATTCGGCCATAAAAAGAAAATCAGAAATTTAGGGACTAGAACTTGTTCAGAAGCTCAATATCTGGCTGAAAGAGCAGGACAGCGAATCGACCGCAATGAAATCATTGTTGTCGATCGGAAACATAAGCGTTCAAAAGCGATTAATCCGGCAACTGGTGAACCTTATTTCGTTCTGTTTGTTGATAACACTAGTTCATCAGATGGCACATTCGAATCGCCATACAGTTCACTTGCAACAGCAGAGACAAATTCGAAAGCTAATGACGTAATTTACATCTTTCCAGGAGATGGGACAACAACGGGCTTAGATACTGCCATCACTTTACAAAATGGCCAATACCTATTAGGTTCAGCTGCAGATGTAGATATCAACTCCCAGTTTGGAACATTTACAATTCCTGCTCAAACCTACAATTACCCACAACTTACTGCACCAGCGAATGCAGTAATTGTGACACCAGCAGATGAAAACCTTATTTCAGGATTAGCGTTTCTAATTCAAGGAAATACAGGTGGAGGAGTACTTACCTTTACAGGGGGAGGCAATAGCGTAATAGTACAGAAATCTCTGTTTGTAACTCCTTCTCCAACGACTGGAAGAGGAGTATTTTTAGCGAATTATGTCCATGCAAAGATCATAGGCAATACATTTGTTAATGGTCTCATTGGCGCGGGAGGAGGCATTAACGCTCCATTTACAGGAGTAGCTAACTATAGCATCATTGGAAATAACTTTATTGGTTGCCGAAACGGAGCTTTTCTCGTAGCTGATTCAGGTGTAAATAAAGAAGTCATATCTGAAAATAACTTTGTTGGGAATTTAGTAAGTATTAGCGCTGGAGCAGATACGGCTGGCGCTACTGCAATTGTGCTGATATCAAACAACGTTTCTACAGGAGCATTTTCGGACGACGTAGCGCTCGCTGCTAACTCGACATCTTCAGTCTGTGCAACCATTCGCGACAATATTTTCGCAAAAAGCGGCCGTATTACGACATCTGCTGCAGCAACGATGAAATTACAACCATTAATTAATAATGGTCCTGGCACTATCAGAACGCTAGGAACTGGATCAGTATTAAATGTTCCTCAAGGAACTTGCGATTAGCCAATTGCCTATTAGATTTTAAAGCGCTTCAAACTTGAAGCGCTTTACTAATTTGAAATCAACTGACCTTTTTTCTCACAATAAGGGTAAACTCAAAACCGGAAAAGAAACCTGCCCAAAACCAAAAAAATCGCAGACAGGCTCTTAACGCGCGCATATCGAATCTCACAATAAATCTCTCTAAATTAATTATTAAATAAAACGAGTTATCATTTCACATTTTCATTCTAATATTATTCAAATTATTATATTACGCAAACAGTTAATTATCAATTATTTATCATTTTTATTAATATTAAACAAATAATTTAATTAACCAAATAAATCAACTGTGATATAATAAATTTTTATTAATAAATAATTTAATCGCATGACTACAAATAACAGTTTAACTACGCTACACAAGAACATCCAATTTTATCACGCTGTAGTACGCGACGCACCGATAGATAATCAAAGAGCTCTACAATTATCTAAAAAACTCCTAGAACTGCAATGTAAACTCGATTTTCTTAAAAGAGATTGTCTTGAGGATTACTTACAACCTCAAGATTTTACGACCCTCGGAGACTGTCAAAAACTACTCTCGAAAGCTCAATCTAAGCTTATAAAAAAAACAGATTCTCTTATTTTTGCAGCCCCACAGTTTCAAAATAGGGTTCTCCTCATATGGGAACAGGCTCAAATAGGATCGAAAAACACTTCAAGCTCTTTCCAAGAACATTTTGCATTTTCAAATAAAAGAAATCCTCTGGTCCTTCATGCGTTCCGCGACACAATTCGACTCAAAATATTGTCGGAAATAAAGAATGCTATTCAACTTGATGATAAAGAAAAAGTCTCTTCTTTAATTGAAACATTACCAAAAAAAGACCGAGAAGCTTTAGAACCTTCATCTAATAGCTTAGAACATCTAACAAATGCAATTGATATCCTATCGGGAAAAATCCCAAATGAACAATTAGCTCTCAAAAGACCATACATTCATTGCCGTCTCAATTACTCAGATTTGGAGCTGATTGAAAAATTGATGCATTTTGCACCAGGAAAGTTTTCCCTAGAATTGTCCTATAGACTTTCAAAATTCAATCCTCCAGTTGCCATTTCCACATTTAATATACCGTTTTTTGTTCAGCAAAATATAACCCATCCTTTTATGCAAGGATTAGGACATGACGTGTATGCCTCTTTGATTACAAACTTTGCTAAGCAATTAGAAAACAATGACTGGATTGCTGCAAGTGCTGAATATTTAAAATGCATCCAGTTCTTGCTAAAGAATGACACTATCAAGGATTACCTAAGTGCTAAAAAATTTGATCAAACAGTAATTGATTCCTTGAAAGATATTGCAATACATCATCAAGAACTTGCGAAAATACTATCTACGTCTACAGACGCACCCCCTCGGTTTTATGAAGAAGACCATGTCTGTGTGCAGTCGATCTGCCACGATTGGGATGCCTTATCAAAAGAACAGCATAACTTATATAATCTCGCCTACGAGGTTCTTTGGCATACAGTAGAAGAAATATCCCTCTCATCGAATTTTCTTTCGCGAGAAGATACTCGATATAATACAAAAAACTATTCTCCAACTGAAATTAGAGATCTTGAAACTAAGGTAAATGCTCGCAGACAAGACACCCTAAACGAGGAGATAGAGGCTCTTTATAAAGGTAAATTCCATGCCAAAAATCCATTTATTAAATGCTTCGCCGCTGCCAAAACAGCTCAAAGTTATTTTCTAGGGAATTGTGGACATCTTGCCCGATCTACATTTGTAGAACTTCTGAAACGCCTTGATCCTAACGTCAATGTAAGTCTGCTATCAATTAAAAAACTTTTTGACAATGGATTAGAAGGAGATCACGTATTCGTAGTAATTAATCTTGACCCTAAGGCCGATCCGCTTACCCCTGCATCATGGAAGAATGCCATCGTCTGCGATCCTTGGGCACGAAGGATTTATAGCAGCGAGTTAATCCCCGAACTTTTGTACGACTATTATGGTACCAATGACTTTGGCAAACCGCTTTTAAGAAAATTTAATCCTAATCTTCAAAAATTAGAAATCGAAACAGAGAGAGTTTGTTCTGTTGCAAATTTTCAGACGGCAACACAAGGGCGCTACCCAGATTACGAAACATATTTAGATAAGTTTCATACAGCCGGGACTCTCCCTGAAAAAGAAAAAATAGTCCGCGAACTTTTAGATATCCTTGCTAAGCATAATAGCATTGTTTATATTTTCAAAATGCTCAAGGCACAATTGAACTTTTTTCTCACAAAAAAGCTCTAGAAAGGGTCTAAGAACCTATCTGCTGAATCACTTTTGCTATGAGAGCAGTCCAGCCTGTCTGGTGCGTTGCTCCTAGGCCTCGTCCAGTTTCAGCGTCAAAGTACTCATGAAATAAGATATAGGGGCTCCAAAGAGGATCTGTCTGCAAGGTATTTTCTTTGCCATTGAATGGCCTCTTGCCTTCATTATCTTTTAAAAAGAGCTTTAGAAGCCGTTCTTCAATCACTCGAGAAACATCCCAAAGGTTCATCCAATTTCCCGATCCTGTTGGGCATTCTACTTTATATTCTTCTCCTAAGTAATGATGGTACTTCTGAAGAGATTCAATGATCAAGATGTTTAGAGGAAACCAAATTGGCCCTCTCCAATTCGAATTACCTCCAAAGAGTCTCGTCGATGATTCTCCTGACTCATAGGATACTGAAGAGGTATGGTGGGCGTACTCCAGCCGATAAGGGTTATCAACATGAAATTTTGATAATGACCGTATGCCAAACGGACTTAAAAACTCCTTCTCATCGAGAACTTTCTCAAGTATCTTACGCAGACGATCAGGGCTGACAATAGAAAGTAAGTGACGCCCCCTTTCTCCTGAAGGCTGCATTGGTGCCACCTTCTCGCATAGATCTTCGCGATGGTTTAAAAACCATTGAAAGCGACGGGTAAAATCTTTACAGCGGTCTAAATCTTCATTTTCAACTGTCATCACAGCAAACAACGGGATAATACCCACCATGGAACGCACTTTTAAAGCTTCAGAATGTCCCTGAGCATGCAACAAGACATCATGATAAAAATTATCTTCCTTGCACCAAAGAGAGATATTATTATCTCCTTGGAGGTTCATCGCATCAGCAATATAAAGAAAATGCTCGAAGAACTTGCTTGCCATATCTTCGTATGCAGGGTTTTCTTTTGCCAGTTCAAGGGCAATTTTCAACATATTGAGACAATACATTCCCATCCAGCTCGTAGCGTCGGATTGATAGAGTTGGGTCCCTTCAAATAATGGGTCATTACGGTTAAATGCGCTGATGTTATCAAGGCCTAAAAACCCTCCTTGAAAGACATTCTTCCCCCCTATATCTTTGCGGTTCACCCACCAAGTAAAGTTCAGCAACAACTTCTGAAAAACCCTTTCCAAAAAGAGCCGATCTTTGCGTCCATGATGTTTGCTCTCAATTTTATATACCCTCCAAGCAGCCCAGGCCTGGACTGGAGGGTTGACATCATTAAAATTCCATTCAGAAGCTGGAATTTGACCATTTGGATGCATGTACCACTCTCTTGTCAGAAGAATGAGCTGCTTCTTAGAGAATTCTGGGTCCATCATTGCAAGCGGTAGAGCATGGAAAGCACTATCCCAGGAAAAATAAGATGGATATTCCCATTTATCTGGCAGCGATAAAACATCATCGTTGTAAAGATGCAGCCAATCAGCATTGCGCGTTTGTCCTGGATGATGTTTCAACCAATGATCGACTACAAAATGGTAATATTGCTTATTCCAAAGAAGCCCTCCATAAGCCTGCAATTGGATCTCAAACTGCTCTTGATTGATTGCCTTGGGGGCCAAATCGCGAAAGAACTGCTCACACTCTTTCCTTTTTGCTGCAATAGTATGGGCATTGTGCCCTAGTGGCATTGCAAGCTCTTCTTGATCAGAAAGACGAAAAAAAATGGTTTTAGAATCCAAAGAGGCCAATGTGATCTCATAAACAAGACCTGCCTTGGTCCCTTTCATCTCGGGTGAGACGGCATTGAGCTTTTTTTCGATGATAAATTGATGGAAAGCATCTTTGACATAGGGTACTGCGTTGGGGATAGAAAAAAGACGCTGTGTGTTGGTCTCATTCTCAGTAAAGAGCACTTTTGGATTCCCATCATAATGCAGCCATCGAATACCTAAATTGGGATGCTGAGCCTGGATCTTTTTTGTTAGACCTTGCAGGTTAGGTTTAGGTTCTTCAGGTTCTTCTCGCCAAGTATTGCGGAACCAAATTTGCGGGATGATAGTGATCTTCTTGGCGGCATTCGCTCTATTGCACACAGTAATGGCAATTAGGATATCTTCTGAGGATTCTTTTGCGTACTCTATAAAAACGTCGAAGTATTGGTTGTCCGAGAAAATGCCTGTATCTTCTAATTCGAATTCTTTTTGATCCAGTCCTCTATTACGATTAGTATCGACAAGCTGATTATAAGGAAATGCTCGATGAGGATACTTATACAGATAGCGCATGTAGGAATGCGTGGGTGTGTTTTCTAGATAGTAGTAACACTCTTTGACATCTTCGCCATGATTTCCTTCCTGATTGGTCAAACCGAACAAACGCTCTTTTAGGATTGGGTCTTCTCCGTTCCATAACGCTACAGAAAAACATAGCCTCTGGTGATTATCTGAGATCCCTGCTATTCCGTCTTCTCCCCAATGATATGCAAAACTACGGGCCATATCATGGGTCATTCCATTCCAGACATCTCCGTTTGAGCTTATATCCTCTCTGACAGTGGCCCATTGCCTTTCACTTAAGTAAGGCCCCCAGCGTCTCCAATAATTTTTACGATCGCGCTCTTCTTCTAAGCGGGCCAATTCTGAGTTCACAATATACCCCATATCTTAGAGCCAACACCTAAAACCAAGCTTTGGCGTTAGAACTGACTCAAAAAGGCATGTATAAATCAGAAATGTTTGGCGGGAAAGTTTTTTTTGTATGATTTTTCGTACAATGCGCCGCCCTGTTAAGAGCTTGTCTGCGAATTTTTAAGTATGGAGGCAGGCTCTAAGGAGCGCTGCTACGGAATATTTTGAACCTAAAGATAGAAGAGAACATTTTGTAGAACCAATAAGATATGCACATACATCCATAAAAAATCCGAACAGGGTACCAACGTCTGATAGCTTCATGCCACCAAATGTCATCACCCCTTGTATGATTATCTAATTCCTTTTGCGCTTCGTTCCCTACATATGTTTTCTCAGTGTACTGTTTCTGTACCTGATCAAAAAAGCGATACGAATGGCGATAAGTAGAGCTTAAATTAAGATTAGGATCAGGATCGATCTCAGTCACACGGATTTGGATATCGTTGTTGTCGACTCCCCATCCAATATGTTTTTCCCCAAGAAAGTGTGCACGGTCACCTTTCGTTCTAAAAATATGAAAATGGATGGGCTCATTTAACGGCGGTAGGCAATTCATCCTGTTAGCAAACTCTTCGGCAGGATCATTATCTATGCTAGGATTATTGAAGAAATAGGCATTTTTCACACGCAGAGCATGATCAACAAGAAAACGCTGCACATACCCACCGGCTAAACTAAAGCCTGCAACATCCACTTTTTGCCCCCTAGGACAAAATTTGGGATCATTCATGAGGTGCATCAAGGTTCTCCGCGCTGCAGCGTATCCCCATTTTCCAAATTTTAATTGTCCGTCGTTGATCCACGTTTCGACAAAATCTTCCCCGGAAGGTGCAAATTGAGAAGGACGAAAAATAATGAAAGAGTTGAGCCCTGAATCGTTTCCAAGCGGTCTTAAGGCATATGCAACAAGACCATGCCCTGTCGCTACCTTCTTGTAGACTTTAAAAAGCTTTGTATTTCCATGGGCATCTTTAAACGGGACAATCATTTTTTCTTTGAATTCTTTATTCACTGTCGCTTTAGCAAACCTTTCAATGGATGCAAGGGGGTGTAGACTCGAGGTCTCTCCTTGAAGTAAAGCAAGCCGTTCTCGATCAACCAATAGCTGATCGTGAAAAAAGAACGCCTTTCTCTCTGAAGGTCCGCCATAAATTCTCGCGGGATCAAGGACGGGTCCAGTATAACGCATTTTATCGAGATGCTGGATGCGGCGTAAAATTTCTGAAGTACTTTGAAATTTTAATTTATCGCCTCCGAAATTTCTTTTTAGATCTGTCGTAAGGGCATCTGCCGAGATGACACCGGCCATCCAGATGTGTTTAGCTGTTAGAGGCAGGCCACGTTCTCTTTGTTGGTCAAAATGAATGTCATAACGCTTTTGCATCCTTTGAAATCTATCTGGCCCAAGTTCATTGAGAACGGCATGTTTAAAAGCTTCCCAGGTCTTACGGTTGATTTCGAGTTCTTGTTCAGAAAAACGACTTTGAAAAAAAGACTTTTTAGGTAAAGGAAAAGCATTAACGCCGAAAGGACAAATGGAAATATAGCTATTAGAATCAGCCCTTTTGGCCGCATCGATAAAACTTGATAAAGAGAAAGACAATGACATAATAAAAATTGGTCTTTTTAATCATGGAGTATAATTTTACAACGATTTAATTGCAATTTAATTAAACATAAAACCAAGCTCGTCAATATAATATTAAATTATTTTCAGATATGTCATTTGTATTTCAATCTTCAATTTTCATGTTGTGATAAACGACATCCACATCATCTAGAGCTTCGAGCCATTCTATTAGGGCTTCATTCGCTTTTTGAGCTTCTTTATCACATTCAACTAAAGATTTTGGCAGCATTTCAAGACTAGATTCTTCTACTTTTATGCCTGCTTTTTCAATTTTTTCCTTAACTTGAAACAATGCATCTGGCGGGGTTGTCACAATGAAAACATCTTCCGTCGCTTCAAAATCGTCTGCCCCTGATTCACTTGCAATTAAAAAGAGCTCATCTTCAACTGCATTCTTTCTGACAATCTGAATTATCCCTTTACGGTCGTAATTAAACGAGACAGCACCGGGATTCGCAATGGTTCCGCCACGTTTGTTCGTTGCGATCCGCATATCGGAAGCGACGCGGTTTTTATTGTCTGTCATAATTTCGACCAGGATCCCAACTCCCCCATGGCCATAGAGTTCGTACATCATTTCAGTATAATCTTCTTGGCCGGCACTGGTTGCTTTTTTGATGTTTCTGTCGACAACATCATTAGGTACATTAGCTTCTCTGGCTTTTAACAAGGCTAAACGCAAACGGGTGTTTGATTTAGGGTCTGGACCTCCAAGCTTGACAGCGCTAATTATTTCCTTGGCAATGCGGGAAAATAGCTTTCCTTTAATTTTGTCTGCTTTGCCTTTGCGGTGCTTGATATTCGCCCATTTACTATGACCGGCCATAGAAGATCCTTATACTTTTCGACGCAGAATTATCTAGAAGTGATGATTTTTTAACCATAGAGAAACCGAGCTTAGTTTTATATCAGGAATTCCATCAGCACAGAGTGAGAAGGAGACACAGAGAGCGCAGAGGAAGAAATTATTTAATCTCGAGAACGAGAAAAACCATCACATCATAAATGCCTAAGATCAAATAAGAAGTTTGTTTTTTTGCAAACTTTTACCGCAGCTGAATGTTCTTCATCCGTGTTCTCTGTGCCTCCTTCTCACTCTGTGCTGATGGAATTAAATTAAACTAGAGGGCTTTCTCCATCATGATCTTGGCCAGATACTCTCCCTTCTCTTTGACAAAGTGCTCTTGCCTTCCGAATTCTTTAAAACCTAGACGCTCATAGAGGCGTTTGGCGGGATTCCCTTCGTAAACTTCAAGGTGCAAAAACTCCATCACATAGTTGTCTCTTGCAATCCTCATGAGCTCGTGCATGAGTGCAGTACCAACTCCTTTGCCACGCATATTTTCAGCAACGATAATGGAGATCAAGCATTGATGCGATAGCTTTTTAAATGACTGAAGGTTTAAAACGGCCATTCCACAAGGTTCTCCATCGACTTCAGCTGTAACACCTGCTCCAGCCCTTGAGAAATACATCCACACTTTGACGGCATCATCAATCTCTCGCTCGTTGATCATTGGGAACCATCGCAGTATTTTGGGATCGTCGAGCCATTTTTTTAGGTAAGCTGCATCACTGTCATGGGTCAAACGTACTGTCAATGGAATTTTCATAGGTCGGCCTCAAGAAGGATCCGTTCGAGATAACGATCCCCTTCTTTTACGTATTTCTGCTGGCGGGCATAGATCCGAAATCCCTGCTTTAACAAAAGATTGAGAATGGGGTTGCCCTCGAAAATTTCGATGTGGATTTTTTCTAAATGAAAATATTTTTTCGCCAAATGCATAAGGTTTTTAACTAACGACGCTCCAATCCCTTTTTTTTGGAACTCAGGTGAGACGATGATCTTAAACTGGCAATGATGTGCAACTTTTCGATATGGCATCAGGAACAATGTTCCTACTCCACACGGAACCCCATCAATTGTAGCAGTAATACTTGCTGAAAACCGCGAATAACCAATCCAACACTGCGCCGCATCCTCGACTTCTTTGGGTGCTGACATTGGAAACCAATGCAGCATGCCAGGAGAAAAGAGCCATTTTTTTAAATACTCGAAATCACTCGGCTGGCTATAGCGAATATCGTATCCAGGTAAATCAACCATACCTTTTAACCAAATTCCTTAAGGTAAGCGTGAATAAAGTCATCAAGATATTCTCCATCCATTGCAGCATCTATATCTCCAACCTGATACCCTGTTCGGGTATCTTTAACAAGAGTGTAGGGTTGAAAAACATAATTTCGGATCTGGCTGCCCCAAGCATTCTCCATTTTTTCTCCACCTAAGGCTTCTATTTTGCTCTGTCTTTGAGCCAGCTCCTGCTCATATAACTTTGCCCGCAACATTTTCATACACGTCTCGCGGTTTTGTATTTGGCTCCTCTCGCTTTGACAAGAGACTATGATCCCAGAAGGCATATGTGTGATACGGACAGCAGAGTCGGTTTTATTAACGTGTTGGCCGCCGGCTCCAGAAGCGCGATAAGTGTCTACGCGGATATGATCGGGCTTGATGTCAATTTTTATGTCATCTGTGATCTCAGGAGTCACATCAATAGATGCAAAACTTGTATGCCGTCTTGCGTTACTATCAAATGGAGAGATACGTACCAGACGATGTACACCATTTTCTGCCTTGCAATATCCATAAGCGTATGGACCAGACAATCTAAATGTCACGCTCTTAATTCCAGCAACATCACCTTCAACGCTATCTAATGTTTCGACTTTCCATCCCCTCTTAGCAGCCCAGCGCTGGTACATGCGTGAGAGCATCAGAGCCCAATCACAAGCTTCGGTACCACCAGCTCCAGAATTTATGCTCAAATAACAATTTTTAGCATCAAGCTCACCCGAGAGCATTCTACGCACTTCAAGCTGAATGAGGCTTTTATCGATTTGCGCAACCTCATGCTCTAAATACGCAAGAAATTCTGCGTCACCACTCTGTCTTACTTCGGGCAATAATGCCGAAACGTTCTCAAAGCGCCCTTTCAATTCCATATAAGGTAGCGTCCAAGATTTTAATGCATTGCATTCATCTATGGCAGTTTGAGCTTTGGCTTGGTCCTCCCAAAATGAGGAAGATTCCATAAGTTTCTGAAGAGCTTCTACTTTCTCAAGCTTTTCAGCCAAGTCAAAGATACCTCCACATGTGAAGGAGACGATCTTCAATACTTTTAATGATATCTACAGTTTGTTCAGACACAGGTAGCTCCATTTTTCTCAATATGATCCTTCCCAATCTAACTCAAGGTATAGAGGAGCTGCAAGTTTTTTTAAGAACTTGGCTGAGATTTTTTTTGGTTTATCGGTTAGACGCTGTCCTTACAAACTGTTAACGGATTCAGAATCTGTTAACAGTCTCTAAAATCAAGACCTGGTCGATTATTAGGATTTTTCATCAAAAATTGGCTGCAATTTTCAAGCGAGGGAGGCTCAATATTCTTTATCAAATTTTTTCCAAGTTTGCCAAATTCAGTTTATCGTTAAATAAGATGTGATAAAAAATTGAATTTTGCTCTAAAAAAACATCTTCAATTTGCACGAAAAACATAGCAATAAATTCTAAAATTCTCATAGCTTCCTCTTAGAACAGGATTTATGAAACTTAACAAGCTCTTTACATTAATCGGGCGAGCAATATAATTGACTCTCTTTCAAATAAGGGATATACCGGTGACAGTTGAAACTGGTAAGAAATTTCAATCTCAATATTTCGCTCTTCTGGCTGACTATTTTGGTCGAGAAAGTGCACTTATTGGGGCAGAAATTTCAATTAGTTTCAAGTGGTACCTAAATATAACCCTAGAGAATCTAACACTACAGTTAAGGAGGTTTCTATGAAAAATTCAAGAGACGATCGCAAGTGGATGCCAAAAAATAAAGAATTTGCAACTGCATCAGCACAATACGTTGTGAAGATTGCTGGCCAAGCAACTCAAGCAATTAAAAATCTCGCAATGAGAATCTATGACTTTGTTGTGCCCCTATTTGCAAGCATGAAAGGCTGGGTTAGCGCTAACAAGCAGCTCGTGATGTGGTCTTTGGGTTCAGCAGCAGTGGCTGTCGCTCTTTATGCACTTATCACTCGTATGTGCAGCAAACAAGGTCCGAATCCTATCCACGCATAATTATTATTTATTTCGCTCTATAGCGAGTACATCCGTACTCGCTATTTTTGTAGTATGATATTGTTTTGCTCATCAAAATGATAACGCCACGACCAAGTCGATTGGTGGATGTTCTCCTGGGTCCAACACAATACACCGTTGTTCTCTCTCACGCTCACTTTTGTTCCTGCGAGCACTTCAATATAAAAATCGCCTAAAAATTCAACATCTTCTGCATCAAACTCTCCATCGCCTTGAATTGCGATAACGCAAGACTCTCTTCTTTGAAGTTGCCCCTTCCAGGGAATATTATGCGCAGTCCAATCAACGCCACGATTGATCACCTTAACATTTTTTAAACGACATTTGCTATTTAGCTGGGAATAGATTAAGGCACTATCATCAGGATTTTTGTGTCCCATGATTGCATCCGACAAGATCAGCAGGCTGCCATCTAGATTCAAATTTTCTAAATCAAGCTCGGAGATTTCCAACTTTAATTCGCTTCCTTGGGCCAATTTTCCTTTGCGCATTTTTTGTGCAATGATCGAGTAGAGCGGACCAAGTGATGGACAATAATCAAAAATAAATGATTCGTTCCAAGAGAGAATTTTACTAGGAGGAATTTCAAAACCACAATAGTTCTCTAAAAGATCACGAGCATTGAGCTGGACGTCATAATAACATCCTTCAGGAGTCTCCAGCAAGGACTCTTTACCAAGCGGATCTTTTTTTACTGCTGATATTGTCTTGTGACGATCGTTGTAAGTTAGATGCGAGAAAAATCATTAATCTCGGGAGAACTTAAAGAGGTTGTCATCTTTTTAGAAAAACTATCAGCGATATTCTGCATCGTTGATTCAAGACGAGCGACATTTTGCTCTACAAGTTCACCACAACTGTTCTTTACAGCGCATTTCTTCAAGTTCACAAGCATTCCAGGAATCGGATTTTCTAAAATTGCGTTTTCTATAGCATCGATGTCCGCAAATAAAATGTTAGTGTTTGAAGAAAATTTAGAAAACATGCTGTTCTTCGCTGCAGGCTGGTCTGCAATTTTCCATTTAGAGAAATTGCAGTATTCCACATTCGTTAGGACATATTCATAATCATCTCCTAACTTCCTCTCGCACAAAACATTCATCCCTTCCGATGCATGCACTTGTCTTTCGCAAGAAGCAAAACCAAAAACTTTGTTCAAAGAAAACCCAATCCCGCAAAAACCCAGCAATCCGTAATCGATGCCAGCAATTGGATTGTTGATTTGCCGTATGAGCGCCTTAGAGATCCCATTTTCTTTTAACCAAGAAAAAACACCTTCGTCCTTTGCCAACTTCCAGATGACGCCATGCCCTCCCGGTTTCATCAACGGTTCGAGAGGATCGATCATAGCCCAATTGCCCTGTTCATTAATCGTGGGAACTAAACTCTGACAAAAAAAGCGGATCGTTTGAAAAGGTCTGCCAAACCAAGAGTTTTCTTCAAAAATGCGAATTATATGTTCATGGTTATTTTTTTCGTGCGATGTCATGAGCGCAATAGGCACACAGATGTTCTTTCCCGTGAGCTTATAGTAAAGAAATTCCCTTGCTTGCAGGTCAGCAATCAAACCTTCTATCAATGTTTTTCCCCGAAAAACAAGTCGCGCCGCAGGTAGTGCTATCCCTGTCAGCTCGTCAAACAGGCGCAATCGATCAGCTGCACCACCCACGGGATAGACCTCAGCCATTTTTGGAAGCTCTTCAATCCCTTTGCGGATATAACCAAGCACTTCTTGATTTGGGTTCCTAATGTCGATTCCAGGAGCTCTATCAAATTGCAAATTAGGATAGTTGTTTTCCTTATGCTTTTGTTCCAGACATTCCAACATCGAGAAGTGATACCCTACAATACCACCCATTTCGTAGTAAAATTTTTCTACAGCACAGAGTCTATCAAGAAACGTTGCCCAGTGTGCATGGGAAGAATATTTCTCCGTCGCCCCACAGCAAACAACGTCAATTTGTTTAATAGCAATTAAAGAAAGAAAAATCCTTTTCTGAAGAGAATCGAGATGGTTAAAAATGTTTTTTAATAATAAATTTGAAGCCAGAACATTTTGCACTTCACTGAAATGTGCAAGCTGCTCCAACCTTTCTTTCTCAGATAGACATTTTTTCAAAGCATTGACCAAAGGAAACAATTCCTCGATTCTCTCGCTTATGGAAATTTCTATATTTTCTAAAGTGCTCACGATAGTCAAAGTCGTTATAGGTTAACCACACCTTTTTACATTGCCATGGAAATGACTATCGCGCAATCCATCAGATAATTTTTCTAGTAAAAACGAAATGGTTTGACTATAATTCTCTATGACAGCTACAAGATGACATTCGAGGATCTATTTTTCCGTCCCTCGAAATGTACCAATCCAAGGTTGAACCTTCGCACACTTTGCGGAAGTTTCTTGGAGCGAGTTTTTTGCAAATTTTTTAAGGAGTTAAGCCATGGCGAAAGAAAAAGAAAAAGAAAAAAAATCTAAGTTTATGCAACCGATGCAACTCAGTGAAGATCTTGCTGCAGTTGTCGGTAGAGGCCCAATGCCACGCACAGAAGTAACAAAAAAAATCTGGGCATACATCAAAGCAAATCGTTGCCAAGATCCAAAAAACAAACGCGACATCATCGCTGACAATAAGCTTCTAAAAGTTTTCGGCGGCAAGAAAAAATTGAACATGTTTGAAATGACAAAAGTTATCAACGGGCACCTCAAATAGAATCCTTCCTAACTTTAAGGCAGGACGTCCTCGGGCGTTCTGTCTACGTTGGTTTTAGAACATTTTCTTAATGCATAAATATAAACTCACTCTTGCTTATGATGGAACGTCTTATGCCGGATGGCAAGTGCAAGACAATGCAGTCTCCATCCAAACGCATGTTTCCCAGGCATTGAGCACAGCACTAAGAGAATCTATTTATTCTGTTGGGTCTGGCAGAACCGACGCCGGCGTGCATGCTTTAGGTCAAACGGCACATTTTGAGACGCAATCTGAAGTAGATACATATAGATTACATGCTTCATTAAATGGACTTCTTCCTTTCGATATCCGTGTGTTAGAAATTGTTTCCGTCCCGCAAGACTTTCACGCTAGATATTCCGCTATCGGCAAGGAATATCACTACCATCTCCATCTAGACCGTGTAATGAACCCCTTTAAACGCTTGTATGCACTCCACGTCCTACACTCCGTTAATCATAAACTCTTAGCGGAAGCTGCAAGTGTTTTCATTGGCAAGCACGACTTCACTTCTTTTGCCAACGAGGCACATTCAGGAAGCGCATCCAAAGATCCTGTCCGTACATTGCATCGCTTAGACATAGTCCCAGAAGACGGTGGTATGCGCTTAGAATTTGAAGGAGATGGATTTTTGTATAAAATGGTCCGAAATATCGTTGGAACTTTATTAGAAGTCGCTGCCGAAAAGCTAAGCGTTGAAAGCATCTACGAAATTATTGCTGCTAAAGACAGACGTAAAGCAGGACCAGCAGCACAGCCACACGGACTCTTCTTAATGCGCGTTGATTATCCCGAATAATAGGCTCTAGCATCATTACAAAAAAACTCGATAATCGACGAACTCTTAATTACGTAAGAGAGCTAATGTTTCAAGATGTCTATGACCTGATAGATCGGAAAATTCTTCTGAAACAAGCTGTGGGTGATCGCTTGGACAAACTAATATCCGATGCTGAACACCAGCATGCTGAAGCGCCCTTAGTCCTTTCATAGTGTCTTCAAAGCCAATTGTCCCTTCTCCGCTCATGTTAAAATATTTGAGTGCCAGAAGGTAAGGGTCAGGCTCAGGCTTGGGTCTTTTTGTATCTTCGCGAGTAAACCACACAGGAATTCGCTTTAAAACTTCGTGTTGAGCGCGAATATGTTCAATGAATGATAAATACGAGTTAGTAACCACACAGTGCAGAACTCCCGTTTCTTGTAGGTAGCTGAGCAATTGCTCTGCACCTTCTTTCAAGGGAACTTTTTCTTTAGTGAGGATTTCCTGAAAAAGCTCTGTCTTCTCTTTATACAGCACTTCCCATCTGGGTTCTTGAGCCTTAAGCCCAGGAAGAGAGGCATAAATTTCGTCCCCTATTGAGCGCGCATGGCTATGGGCAATCGCATAGTACTGCATGAGGTCCCAATCTAATGAGAACCCTCGACGGGCACAAAGAGATTTATAAGCTTGATAATGAAGAACTTCAGTATCAACAAGCAATCCATCAAAATCAAACAGAAATAGTGAATAATTTTCTTTTATCATTAATGTAATTATAGCATAAATCGACCATAAACGACCATAGAATGAATAATGAAATGACTTAGGAATTGAATGAACTGTACAACAGGATCCGCTTCGAGGGAGGATTGGTCAGGATATGCAAGATATTGCATATTATCTTGTAAATCATGCCGACGTTTCGTCGATCCTGCACATCTTGTTTTTTTATGAATTATGCACACACTCAGATCGTTGTTCTGAATACAATTCCCCAAACTGGCTTGGAATAATTCATAATGCCAAAAAAGTCCTTAAGCCTACGCTTTGTCATTTTTGCTACACTGGTTGGCAATACCTTAGAATGGTATGACTTTGTCCTTTACGCTTACCTCATTCCCATATTCCTCAAGATCTTCTTCCCCTCGGAAAATTCCGCCCTTGCCCTTGCATATGCGCTCCTAGTATTAGCAATTGGGATTGCCCTGCGGCCTATTGGAGGTGTCTTATTTGGCTATATAGGGGATCGATTTGGCAGAAGATTTGCCTTAATTACAAGCTTATCTTTAATGACAGTCCCTGTCGGAATTATCAGCATCTTGCCAAGCTATTTGCAAATAGGGCTGGCAGCTCCTTTAATTCTAACTGCAATGCGAATCATCCAAGGAATTGCCGCAGGAGGTGAGTTTCCAGGAGTCATGGCTTTTTTATACGAGTCATCACCTGCTAATCAGAGAAGTTTTTACAGTAGTTGGGCGTTTTTTGGAGTGTTTTTAGGGATATTCGTCGGCGCAATTGATTTTTATTTCCTCGTCGCAAAAATGTCCTCTTCCGAACTTCTGCAATGGGGTTGGAGAATACCCTTTATGGTCGGTACAATTTTGGGTGGTATTGGCATTTTTTTGCGGCGCAAGCTCCACGAAACTCCCCTCTTTGCCCATCACAAGTCTATTCAAGGTGTTATCACACATCCCATTTTTGAGGTCTTCAGAAAGCATAAAAAAGAAATGTTGCGGATGGCAGGCGTTGCATTTACAGATGCTGTTGCGTTTAATTTCATTATCGTTTTCTCAACGACCTATCTCGTAGAGTTCGTGCACCTAAGCATGCGGCAATCGCTGCTGATTAATAGTTTTATCATCCTAACATGCATTGCTTTTGTCCCTATCGCAGGAAAAATCTCTGTTTTCTTCACTCCCCGCAAGACATGTATGGCAGCTGCGATTTGTTTTATCCTATTTAGTTGGCCTCTCTTCACATTATTGTCGCATTCTATGTTTCTTCACAAATTTGCCGCTTTGATCCTTTTTGCGATTTTTCTTTCTTTTTACCTAGCTCCACTACCGGCTATTTTATGCCACATAGCGCCCACCACTGTCCGCTTTAGCACAATCGGCATCGCCTATAACACCACAATTGCTTTGGTTGGAGGCACAACACCTCTCTTAATGATCCACTTAATAAAATGGAGCGGAACAATAATAGCTCCATGTTATTATCTAATGCTTGCTGCGCTAGTATCATTGCTTGTCTTACGCACAACTCAAGAACATTGAAAATCTTATGCAAAAGCCATGGGAATCAGAAATCAAGCTCGAAGAAGAAGAGGCGTTTGCCCTCATTAAAAACCAGTTTCCCGAACTACAACCCAAGAAGATCACTCTTCTAGGATCAGGATGGGACAATACAGCTTATTTGATCGATGATAGGATTGTCTTTCGCTTTCCTCGCAGACAAATCGCCGTCCCTTTTTTAGAACATGAAGCTTGTATGCTGCCAAAGATCGCCTCAAGGCTTCCCCTCGCCATCCCAGTACCTAAGTGGATTGGAAAGCCGTCACAGCAAGGATATCCTTGGCCGTTTGTTGGCTACGAACTACTTAAAGGCATCACGGCATGCAAAGCAAACTTAAAAGAAGATCAACGCAGTCGAAGTGCAGAACCTCTTGCACGCTTTCTTAAATGTTTGCACTCTATTCCGATTGCTGAAGCAACTGCTTGTCATTTGCCTACAGATGATCTAGGTAGGTTGACTGTCTCAAAGGTCTTGCCTCAGATCACAAAAAACCTCGATGAGCTAAGTCTTCTTGGATTAATTGAAAGCCCTCAAACATTTGATCCCCTTTTAGAAAAAGCCCAACATCTCCGAGCTCCTCATAGCACCACGATCGTCCATGGGGATTTTTATGTTCGACATCTCATAGTGAATGAGAATCATGAACTGGCTGGAGTGATTGACTGGGGTGATATGAGCATCGGAGATCCTGCGATCGATTTTGCAATCGCGCATAGCTTTTTGCCAGATAATGCCCAAGACACCTTCCGTAAATGTTATGGGCCTATTGCGGATGACACATGGTCCCTGGCTCGATTTAGAGCCTTGCATTCAAGCGCAATACTTGCAGTGTTTGGCTACCACACACAAGATCAAGCGATTATGAGGGAAGGTTTGCAATCTCTTGCTTTGATTGGGAAAAATCCCACACTTTGACACTATCATTAACGCTGACCAGCAATTGGTTGCCGAAAAAAACACATGCCGAAGGAGCAGCTTCATGTTTTAGAACATCTTTTAGCGAGAATTCTTCCTTTTCTTTCTTTCGAATTTGAATCTCTCCACTAAACAATCCAATGACAAGGGTATCAAGTTTAAATGCTAGACAATTCACGCTATAGTTTAGCGAAATACGATGGACGAAGTTAAAAGTTCCTTTGGCATTTTCACACCAAATATTCACATTAGAATTCCACGACCCTGCGGCAACATAATTATTATAAAATACAAAAAAATTAACTGATGAATATTGTTCCAGATTTTGAATCTTTTTATAAGTTTCATTTGCAAATTTTTTAAAAACATCGATCTTATAGTTTTTGCGTCCTACCCAAAAAAATTCCTTATTAACACCTAAAGAAGACAGTTCCTTGTACTGCACTAGTTCTTGAAATTTTTCGAATTGTTCATTTTCATTGAGTTTCCAGATCTCGCACCCATAATGACCTGCAAAAAGAAAACCATTTAATAATTTTACTGAAAAATCAAAATGAGTTAATAAAGCCTCAGGATCTTTGACCTTCACAGACAAAGACTGATGTTCTTTAAAATTTCCTATTGCATTCTGCTTCCATACCTTGACTGTTTTGTCTTGGGAGATGGAAGCAAGCCATTTTCCATCAATAGCTAGACCTTTAATAGTATTATTATGGGGGCTGATGATCTGTTGGTGTAAGTTAAAACCACTACTGCCTTTTTTCCAAACCAACAAAGTATTGTTTCCCCCATTGTCCCAACTAGAAACAATATAGTTATCGCTTGCGACCATTGCGGTTGCAACGGGATTGAACTGACATGCTTTCTTTCACTTCATTAAAAAAAAGAATTAATTAAGAAGTATGCAAGTGAAGGTTATTTTAAGCAATAAATTGGAATAAAGTGAGTTAGAAAAAAAATGGAGCTTGAAAAGCTTTTGGAGGAATTGAATTGCCGAAGACTGGAGTCGAACCAGCACCCTATTGCTAAGAGCAGAGTTTGAGTCTGCCGCGTCTGCCATTCCGCCACTTCGGCTTAAGACAGAAAGGTTAAGAGAAAATGAAGATTTAAAGCAATCGTTTGTATCCATAAAGGGCTTTTCGGCTATCAAAAACGACTTTTTCGCCTCGGTCACGGTCAAAGCGGACTTGGATACTGATGTAGGGGTAAGGATGGCGGTTATCATAGTCCCTCCCTTCATTGGCGCGGTAAGCCCTCACAGCAATTTCTTTATTGGACCATGACTTGCCATCAGCGCCCTTTTGAAATTGCAAATACTCGCTTTGGCCACGGTACACAGGAGTTTCGCGAAAATAGGAAAAAATATATTTAAGAACATCTTCGATAGAATTTTCCATCCCTTCGACAAAAAAATCCACTTCAGCGCCCATCATGTGTTTTGATTGCTGTGCTGAAGTTGAGGGATCTGCATAGGCATTGTGAACTGGACAACGGTAGCCGCAAGTTATCAGCACTTTTTTCTGCGTTTTTTCCTGGATGAAATTGAGCAGGTCGATCATGACTGGGTAGATATACTCCCTTCCATCACGCAAAGGCAGCCCATGTTTTTGTTTACCTCCGCAATCAAAATGCACCCCTTTTGTTGAATCTCTTGGATTGACCAAGGCGGGATGGTCGCTACTTCCCCGGCAATGAAAAAATTCTTTAGAGATCTTGCGGTGGCCACCCACAAAATCACTTTCCCAAGGATATTTTTCTCGCTCGCGGTGTTTTGGGAGCTCGATAGGGAAAAGATGCTCGTTTGAATGGCGATAGACGTATTCCCCTTTCTGGTTATAGCGCTTGAGCTTTTGGCTCTCAGAGCGTTCCAATCCAGAACAGCCAGCTAACAAAAGACTGATTATAAATAGGATATACAAAGGCATGGGTAATAGTTTGTCCGTTAATAGTCCTTATTCTATAAGGAGGAATATAATCTGCATAGGATGGAAATGCCAATTGAAAGGATGATCGCAGAAAGTACGATCATGAAAAAAATCCTTAACAACCTTGATAAGATCGCACAAAGCAATGCCAGCGTTTTTATTCACGGTGAATCGGGAACGGGAAAGGAAGTTGTCGCCCAGATCATCCATGCCGCATCGCTGCGTGCGTCCCAGCCTTTCATCAAGGTCAACTGTGCAGCTGTACCCGAAACACTTTTGGAATCTGAGTTCTTTGGCCATGAAAAAGGTTCGTTTACTGGTGCGCTTTCCCGTCGTCTTGGCCGTTTTGAACTCGCACACAAAGGAACTCTGCTCCTCGATGAGATCACTGAAATACCCCTGAACATCCAGGCCAAACTTCTACGGGCCGTGCAAGAACAAGAATTTGAAAGGGTGGGTGGCCAGGAATCGGTGATCGTCGATGTCCGTCTAATTGCAACCTCCAATCGAGATATGCACACAGCGATTGGCCAAAAGATCTTTCGCGAAGATCTCTTCTATCGTTTGAACGTTATCCCCATTTTTCTTCCGCCGTTAAGAGAACGTATAGAAGATATTATCCCTCTTGCTGAGTACTTCATTGCACGACTCTGCATTGAAAATAAGAAAGGGCCTAAAAAGCTTGCGCCAGATGCAGAAAAAACTCTACGCGAGCATCCTTGGCCTGGCAATATCCGAGAGCTTGCGAATGTGATGGAGCGAGCTGTTGTGCTCGACGTCGCAGGGGTCATTGAAGCTGAGCATCTTTCGCTTGGTTCAGTAGCGTGCCGCATTATTCCATCATACGATCAAAACACACTGTCTCTTACAACACTTGCAGAAGTCGAAAAACAGCATATTTTGAAAATGTTGGATCACCATCAAGGGAATAGAGTAAAAACTGCGCAAGCCTTGGATATCAGTATCCGCACACTGCGCAACAAATTGAAAGAATATGCAATCACACAACCTCAACTTTCAGCAAAAAAGAACGAAGCAGAAGATGAAATTGTCCCGAATTTAGAAGATAGGAGCAATCAATTTGAACAACTATCACTTTTCTAATAAATTACGAATATGCATTTGTTTAATGAGTTTTTATTTTCTAAGTGCCGTGCCCGCACACACCTCAGAAGCGTATCAAGCTGTCAAAGAAGTTTTGGCATTTGCAGATGTGCAGATCAATGGCAATAGACCATGGGATATGATTGTCCACAATCAAGCTCTTTATAATCGCGTTTTAAAAGATCAGTCTTTGGGACTCGGTGAATCTTATGTGCAAGGATGGTGGGATTGCCCTGCTTTAGATGAAATGATGTTTCGCATTTTGCGCGTTGGCCTAGAAAAAAATTTCAAGCCTACCTGGGCGATGCGCTGGGCAGTGTTCAAGGCCAAAGTGTTCAATTACCAAAGCAAGTCCAATAGTATGGCAGTTATCGATCAACATTACCAATTGGGCAATGATTTGTTTGTAAACATGCTCGATGAACTCATGACATACAGTTGTGGATACTGGAAAAACGCCACAACATTAAATGAAGCACAACGGGCAAAATACGATTTGATCGCACGGAAATTAGGGTTTAAGCCAGGGATGCGCGTGCTTGACATTGGTTGTGGCTGGGGCGGCTTTGCAAAATACGCGGCACAAAACTACGGGGTCTCAGTTGTCGCCATCACCCTTTCGGAAAACCAAGCTGACTATGCACGAGAATTTTGCAAAGGACTTAACGTTGAAGTCCGCGTTCAGGACTATCGCGATGTTAATG
>JBGAFY010000147.1:0-3955 GCA_044226975.1 Rhabdochlamydiaceae bacterium | reverse complement strand
ATCAATGGTTCAAAACCATCATCTATCCAAAGAAAAAAGCATTTCGATTCAATTTATCGAAAGGTTCAGAAGAAACCATTGAAAGTAAAATCGCTGATAAGATCAGCACCTACAGATTTCAAACTCTTCCTATTTATTCGATAGAAAATCTAGGGAACTTCCTTTGAACTCCACATCAGCTAAATTTGTTGTATCAAAGACAGCTTTCAACTTCGCTTCGGTGTTCACTTCATGAGCGGCGCGAATTCTGTGGAACAGAGTTTTCTGGGCTTACCGCATTTGTAAATGAGCCAGTCGACTTTTCATGCCAACTAAAATTGGGTTCGCTACTTTCTCAGGAAATCCAGAAGGCAATTGATTCTTTACAGTTTCAATAACTGCTGGGGTTTCCGCGATGACTTCGTCAATTATTTGATTCATCTCTCGCAGATCAAATTTGCATAGCTTGGCTGTTTGCTCAAAATGTCTTCGAGAAAGCTCGGCTATTTTATAATGACGATTTTCTCCGTAGGCCATGGCCATTTTTACTTTTTGCAATTGGAGCTTGCCGCGATCAATTACGGGTTGTGCCGAGAGAATATCGTATAAAGGAGTGAGCTGAAATCCTGAGGGACCCCAGCGAATGCTGTAATTTTTTGCGTGGCCATCGATGGCCGCAAGTAAATAAAAAACTATTTGAATTTTCATAAACAGCCGGCGATCGGATTGTCTTTGCAGGGATTCGTTCAGTAGGTCCATTATCGACACAACTCCAGGGCCGCCTTCACTTTCGTATTTCTTAAAACTTGGAACTGCCATGGCCTGGCACATGTCTTCCTGGGGAATTCGAATTAATAATTCATTGACCCAGGCTCGATCGAATCTTTTAACTACCAATGCTTTTACATCTTCGAACTCTGAAATCGTGCATTCCGCTGTGGGTAATTTAAAGGCTGAAGTTATTTGTGCACATAGCCACTCATTTTCAACCGAATCAGAAAAATTCAAACTTAAATTTGTTTTTGCAATTTGTGGTTTAAAAATATGAGTCGTTGGCATTGGACCATGGGGAATGTGCCACTGATTGTCTAAAAAAAGAAATGCCGTCTTCTCTTGTGCTCCCGCAATTGATAGGGCATGTCCCCAGAGTAGTTGAGATTTAAAGGTTGAGTGGTTCAACCGAACTGTGATTTCAATGAGTTGTTAACACTTGTTGAAGTCAAAAAATTAGGAGGAACCACCCATGAGGAAAGTACTTAAAGCCGTCGATAAAAGCAATCGCAAGCAGCTGCTGCACGCAAAGCGCGATGAAGTTTTAAATGATCAGTTTCAAGGTATTGAGGGGCCCATCGATACGCAGCACCTGTTGATATCGATGCTGCTTCCGCCAGCAGTGAAAGCGTTTATGCAAGAGCTAGAGAAGGAGGTCGATTCGATATGTGGTGCGCGCTATCAACATGGCAAGCAGAGCCAACGCTGGGGGAAGCAAAAAGGGTCCATCGTGCTAGGTAATCAGCATGTAGCGATTGAAAAGCCACGAGTACGAGCTAAAGATGGTAGCGAAGTAGAGTTGGCGACTTATAAAGAGTTTCAAGATCCGAAACTCTTTGAGCAAGCTGTTTTTACAGAGGGGCTTAAACGCGTGAGTCAACGCGATTACGAAAAAGGTGTCAGTAAAATTGCTTCCAGTTTTGGTTTTAAAAAAAGTTCGATCTCGCGCAAGTGGATTAAATCAACGGCTGGTAAGCTGGAAGAGCTACAACGGCGCTCGCTCAAAGAGATGGATATTCGTGCGGTGTTTATTGATGGCAAAAGATTTTCAAAGTACGGCGTTATTATCGCCTTGGGGGTAAGCAGTCAGGGGCGCAAATTTATACTGGGAATTTATCAAGCCTCCAGCGAAGATCATCAGTCATGTTTAAACTTGCTTGGCGATTTGGAAAACCGCGGGCTTCCTACTGAAGGTTTGCTATTTATCGTCGATGGCGGGAGCGGATTAAATAAAGCATTAAATTTAAAGTATTATTGTCACGACAAACAAAAGCGAACAGCTATTCGAATCCGCTGTTACGCTCACAAGTGGCGCAACCTTGAGGCGGCACTTGGAGAGCACGCACAACAAGCAAGGGGCTTATTCTGGGCGCTGCGCGCAGCTCGGGATTTGACTGAGGCCAAGGCCCTCTCGGCGCAGCTGGAAACGATCTTGGGCGCACTTAACCTTTCAGCTCTTGAGAGTTATCGTGAAGCCAAAGATGATTTGCTCGCCGTGCATGGGCTGAATTTATCCAACCAACTTAAAGCTTTCTTCTCAACAACAAATCCTATTGAGTCGTTAAACTCGTTGATTGAAGAAGATATGAGGCGCGTGAAGAATTGGAAAAATTCGGAGCACTTCCAGAGATGGCTTGCGACGTTTTGTTTATCTAGCGAAAAGCGAATGCATCGAATCCCAGGTTACCGTACGCTCTCCGCTCTGTGGGTTCACTTGCGGGTAATGTTGGAAAGAGAAAACAAAAATCAATTGTAGAAGCTACGACTTGATCTGACACATCTGGGTTAGAAAAGATGTGGAAAACTCAGTTACCCTTTTGTTTAGCGATAACTAAACAAGGGGCGAATCCCCGGAAGGATAACTGAGTATGCAAACAGTACAGCAAAAAATAATATCGAACAAGCTTGGACTTTTGAACTTAGCTGAAGAGCTGCAAAATGTTTCTAAAGCCTGCAAAATCATGGGCTATTCTCGTGATACATTTTATCGCTACAAAGAGCTGAAAGACGAAGGCGGCGTTGATGCCCTGGTAGAAAAATCACGAAGGAAGCCAAATTTAAAAAATCGAATTGATGAGTCCATCGAAAATCAAGTTGTACAGATGGCGACCGACAATCCGGCCTTCGGTCAAAAGCGAGCTGCCAATGAGCTGCGTAAAGCAGGTGTTTTCCTCTCGCCCGCTGGAGTGCGCAGCATTTGGCTTCGTCACGATTTGGAGACTTTCAAAAAGCGACTTTCCACTTTGGAAAAGCGCAGTGCTGAGCTGGGGTTAGTGTTGACTGAAGCGCAAATCGCGGCACTTGAGAGAAAACAAGACGACGACGTTGCCCACGGGGAAATTGAAACAGCTCACCCAGGCTATCTTGGCTCTCAGGACACATTCTACGTTGGTACTTTAAAAGGCGTTGGACGAATCTACCAACAAACCTTTGTTGATACATACTCCAAGGTTGCTTTCTGCAAGCTCTACAATCAAAAAACACCTATCACCGCAGCTGACCTACTGAATGACTGCGTAGTGCCCTTCTTCGAGGCGTATAAAGCGCCTCTGTTGCGAATCCTGACTGATCGCGGGACGGAATTCTGTGGCAAAGCCGAGCAGCACGACTACGAAATTTTTCTCGGCGTGAGCGAGATCGAGCATACCAAGACAAAGGCACGACATCCGCAGACGAATGGAATTTGCGAAAGATTTCACAAGACAATCTTGCAGGAATTTTACCAAACTGCATTTAGAAAAAAGATTTTCAAAACCATTGAGGAGCTGCAAGCGGATTTGGATCTGTGGCTTGTCGAGTACAACGAAAGGAGGACTCACCAAGGAAAAATGTGCAACGGAAGAACGCCAATGGAAACTTTTGTTGACGGATTAAAAATCTGGGAAGAAAAGAATCTCGGCCTGAATTTGAACTGACAGTACAAAAAATAATTTGCTGAACAAGAGGGCAACTGTCAGATCAAATCTCAACTTCTACAGTTAAGGATAGACCTACCCCGTCTTAAGCAATTTCTTCGCTTCTTCAATATCCACGAGGCGTCCTGTTAAATATTTATGGATGATGCTTCCAAGAAGTGTTTGGTAATAAAATAAAAGTGTCATCTGGATTTGAATTGCTGATTCCAGCAGTTCCGCCACGAATGATAATAGAATCATTATTACTCCACCACATGATGGCATGATCAGATTCCATTAATTCTGAGCCC
>JBGAFY010000146.1:0-3966 GCA_044226975.1 Rhabdochlamydiaceae bacterium | reverse complement strand
CCCGCAATGAACCCTATTGCTGAACCAGTGCTTGCGCAAAGGGCTTTGCCGATTAGGCAATAAAGCTTGAATAATTTGGTGGTTTTTTTATTTATCATGTATATGCTTTTGTTGTATTTAACAATATCAATGGTAGTATTTTTATATATTAAATGCAATTGAAATGTAATATTAAAATCTTTAATATCACACAACCTTTTGTTCTTATTGAATTTAAGATAAAAAAGAGTTGCATGTTACTTAACGGATGGCTGTTAATAGAATTTTCTTTATGTACAAGTGAAGATTCAATATACCAATATATAATAGGCTAAAAAGAGATTAATACGCCTCGTTCTCTAATTTTGGCGAATTTACATAGGGATCTAAGGAATTAAATGGTTAGAAGTTCTCGAGCTTTGCAAAGCCATGATCAAAATTTCTGGCAATTAGGAAGTATTCAAAGCGTAGGTCTTGGATTACCAGGGATATTCTATATTGAAAATTTAGCGAAAGAATATGGAGCAGGCTCAACAGTATTATCGATCATAATAGGAAATCTTATCTTGTGGCTCATCGGAATGGTTGTTATTTCCATGGTCAGTCAAGACCGTATAAACGCGATTGAGAATATTAAGAGCTATATTGGAAAATTTGGGGGGCTGATAGCAGCACTAGTGTTTATGTTTGCATTCATAAATTGGTACGGACTTCAAATATATTCATCCATTTCCAATTTAGAATCGGTTTTTAACATTAGTAGCGAACACCAAAAATCCATATTGATTAGGTTAGGAGCTGGACTAGGACTATTAACTGCGCTGTTAGCATCGGGCGGGATACGGATAATAAAATGGATTGCGTGCTTGAGTTTGCCTATTCTTTTTATTTATTACCTCTCTGCAATTGTTATTTCTGATTACTCTGTTGCTTTCGCAGGAACCTGGGGTTTTTCATTTTCTGGCATTTTGGCATGCGTGGTATTGCAGCTTCCTGGAATGGTCAACTTACCGACTTTCTTTAGGCATTCTCGTTCTAGAGCAGATTCTTATCTTGCTCTGACTTATTTTACTATTTTTATCATCTTCTTTGAAATTGCCTCTATCTGGTTGGGATTTTCCCATTTTATGAATATTTCTTCTGCGTCTTTGTTCTCACATTCAATTGTGTTTCATTTGATCGCTGTTTCAATTTTTGTTGTGTTGCTCTTGATCTGTAACAATCTTTTGAACATTTACTTTGCATCAGCTTGTTGGGAATCTATTATTCCGCGTTTTGGAGGACCAAAAGGTTTTGCAATTGGCAAACTCCTACATAATAAATTTGGGGATTGTTTTACTAATTGCATTTTTAGTGAGGATAGTCGTTAGACATCGGCCAAGAGAATTTGAAAAAATAATCAATGGAGCTTCTTGGGTAGTTGGGTGTGTGACTGCTACTATTTTAGAAGTTCAAAACCCAGATCATAATGTTTCTTCATTATTATCGGGCGTTGGAGCGAGTGCGCTGTTTTTCCTCTGTATAATTTTTATTGAAGAAACTGTGTGGGCGGCGAAGAAGATTATGAGAATTTTACCGAACGTGAAATGATATTATTAGACGCATGAAGATCGGGTAAGGAATGGTCCAGTATAATAACACTTCCCACGCGCTTCCTGATACACACCAGTCTTGGTGGCAGCTCACTGTTATTCAATTGACAGGATGGACAAGCCTTCCCATCCTCGCTACAAGTATTATTATTCTCCAAGACAACAGCTTCTTAGGTGCTGTACTTACGATCTTCGTTGGAAACGCTATTTTGTGGTTTATTCGTTTTTCCATTATTGCGATGAGTTATAAAAAAAGGCAAAGCACGCTCGATATTTCTCGCGACTATCTAGGCCATACAGGATCGTTTTTCATTGCATTGCTTCTTTTAGCTTCAACGTTTGCTTGGTTTTTGGCACAAACGACGGCAGCAAGCAGTACTCTCACGCATCTCATATCCATTAAGGAAAACCCCAATATCGATCAGTTCACTCAAATGAGTGTTTTTCTGGGGATAATATGCACATTTTTATGCATGGAAGGGATTGTTCTTTTACGACGACTTGCGACATTCTCATTTCCAATTTTGTTGATTGCTTTTTTTGTAGCCATTTACTTTTTACCAGAAAAAGTCACATTTACAAATACGAACGCTCTTTCATTTTCAGGCCTTGGTTTAGTGCTGGGCACAAATTTAGGTATCACTTCTGACATGCCGACTTTTTTTAGACATAGCCGATCTTTACGAGATTCGATTAAAGCTCTAATCGTTATCCAGGTAATTAGCTTAGTAATCGGCATTCTGAGCCTGTATTTTGGAACGATTATCAATAGGTCGTTTGAAATCAATGAGGCAACAGTTTTAGCTTCTGGCAGTGATTGGCTAAGAGTATCCTTGATCGTATTTGTATTTTTTTCGGTTGTCTGTACGAATGTAGCGAATGTCTATTCAGGCTCTGTTGGATGGGAAATAATTGCTCCTTCCGCGTTGGTCGGACGTAAAGAATATATGATATTAGGCCTTGGACTAACGACAATTTTCGTCTTGATTGGCAACAGTTTTTCTATTAATCATCTTCTCAATGTGTCAGATAGTGCTCTTGTCAACCTGTGTATTGTTTTGATCTTGGGATATTTCATTGCAAGAGTAAGGAAAAAACTTCCAACAGTTTTTGAGCAGGCTAGTTACTTTATCGCATGGCTATTAGCCACTTCGGTGAATGTTTTCCAAGAATTTGACAAAGTACAAAGCACTGTTTCACCTCTTGTCATCGGATTTTCTATTATCATATTGACTGTTGGGTTCTTTTTTATCGTTCTTACTTCATATCCCCGAATAAGAAAAATAATTAAGAATCTTCAGTAAATTTTATTCTTCAATTTTATATTAAAACATTTGTAAAGTTTGTTTTTTTATTACTGTAAAAACAAATCTTAAATTCAATTTCTTATTGATCTAATTTTTAATTAGATTCATTCTTGTTCGATCCTAGTTTTTTTTACCTATAAATAAATGAGATTTTTATGAGCACAACCGCAACCGATAATACAACTTCACCAAACCGAAATTTTAATAACGCTAATCAAAGTGCCAACTTCGTAATTTTTGCGAAAGATTCCTTAGTAGGTTTATTTAAGAAGAACGTGAATCCAAGGCACGGGTACTCGGGAGATCCTGTAACTTCTGATTCTGATGAATTTAAGCCTTTATTATCACACAAAGGGCAAACCACGAAAAATGCGTTTGGAACAGAAGAAGGCCCTCAAATCGTCGTCTTACAAAATAAATCGTCATATAAAGCTCAAAGTGAAAATGGTGAAATTAGGTTAGTTATCGAAACTGATAGTGGGACTAAGCTCCTGACTCCAGATCCTGTACAAGGGATGGAGCTGCATCATCTCAAGTCGGAACAAGATGGTGATGCATTAATGATGAATGAAGTTGATCAGGAATTGTTAAAGGAAGTCTGGGACCTTATAAAGCAGATAAAAAAAGATGGGAACTCCAGTACCAAGTTGCTCAAGAAGCTTAATGAAGGTGCTGCGAAAGATACGAAAGCGATCGCACAGGTCCTGCATATTATAAGAAATAGGATGATGTTCGGCCCTGAGGTAAGTTTAAAAGATCGCGTCAACGGCCTATTGTCTTTTTATAGTGTTTTAAAAAATTGGGGGCAAGAAGGAGCTGCTACACTTAAAATATATGCAACCCTAGACTCATCTAATCACCCCGAGACTCTATCAAGTCAGGTTCTTGCAAAGTTTTCTGAAACGACGATTGTGATTGTTAAAGTTGTCATCCTAGAAGAAATGTTCCTTGGGATTACGAAGGAAAAAGCAAACTACTGGTGCGGGGTCCTTCAAAAATTGAAAGAGCATTGTTTATTACAAGACGTCCAACACTCCAAATCATATTTGGTTTTAGCATTTCACAACCTTTTAACCGAGTTAACAAAA
>JBGAFY010000145.1:0-4582 GCA_044226975.1 Rhabdochlamydiaceae bacterium | reverse complement strand
TAAATAGCCCAAGATTCCTTATGCGAACCATCGAGCCATTTTTTCCAACTGCTAAGCGGCCGGCCGCTCAGCCCCAAATAGTCTGTTACCCAGAACTCTAAATTACGGGTGAAAGGAGAGTAGACAAATGCAAACCAACGATTTGGCCAATTCGTTGCTGCATGAACAAATGGGGCAGGAGGCAAGAGGTTTGATCTAAGCAGTTGTTCCGCAGCTAGGGCTTCAATATTTTTTGGCAAGGCATGAGACTTCAATGCATGTGCATGAAGGATACGGGAAATCTGAAGAAATTCTTTCGCAGTTAAAGAAAAATTACGATCATTCCAAAATTTCAAAACCTCCTCAACCGCCTTCTCAGACGCATTTTCGATAAGATGGGAGAGTTGCTGCTCTGCAACTCGATAGGGGATCAGCGGAATATTCTCATAGATCCAACCATCGAGAATGTCGACGTATTCTATCATTTTATGTCCCCTAGCACGGGCTTTATCGATAAGGTAGTCGCGAAAGGTAAGAACATCAATAGGATCTCGGTCAAAGGGCTCGGTGTTGAAAATCGAACCGAGGGCAATTTCATCTAAGCGCGCCAATAACTCCCTTTGATCAGATCTAGATAACAATTGAGCATTCCAAAAAGCCACCGCAGGCTCAATGTAACGATCGCGGACCCAGGTATATGTAAAACCATTGTCCTGCCAAGCATCGCAAAAAGGGGGGAATCCAGGCTTCAATAGATATGCATGAGTAGGGGAATGCGCTAGCAACGACTTATCTTTGTCCTGAAGGAAACGATCTGCAATTTTTGGAGGCAGGCTTTTTATAACATCAATTGTAAAAATGACAAGATCGAGGACGCTTTCAGGCGCTCGTTTTTCTTGTTGGGGAGGCTTTTCACTGCTGAAATATGCTGTGACCAAGGTGTCCATAGTTCCTCCAGATACATAGGACCATGGTTTCCTAGAAGGTTCAGTGCGCATCCGTTTTATCGCTGCATCAAGAAATCCTTTAGAGCGCACATGAACAATTATCGCACTCATAATCGATGCAATTTCTTTTTTACCTGCTTCCCATTCACATGCTTCTACAAGCTGTGGTTCAGCTGCGACAAAAAAAGCGATGATTGCATCTATCCATTCATCTTCATCGTATATTAGACTCCAGCTAGAAGGATCTGCCCTCCCCCATTTATAGACTAATCGAAACCCAGCAGGACTATCCTCATAGATCTCTGCTTTATCTCCAGACATGTCAGAATCATAAATCTCTTGAAAATAGAGGGGGAATAATTTTGAGAGCTGCTTGAACAGGAAATCGTAAAAAGTCCTCATTTTTTCTAAATCAGCTTGATTGCGCTCGTAGAGTTCCCTGCAGGCATTTAAATGGTATTTCTGGCTTTGATATTCAGCCGATAGCCGTCGAGCTTCTTTTTCATCTAAATCTCGTCTTGCCAAAACTTCCACAGTACGGACTGCGTCAAAAGCGTTGGAATACTCAGCATAAAATTTTTCAGCCTGCTTTTTTTTCTCCTCAAAAATTTCTTCAATATAACGAAAAGCAATCTGGCCGATGCCATCTGGTTCTCTGGCGTCAATACCTAAGGCTCTATAAAGGTTCCAGTTCGAAAATTCCATTTTGAACTCTGAAAAGGAAGCAACAGTAAATTCCCATATTTTCAAAAGTGGATGATCGCAATAACTTAAAAAATGATCCTTAGCAAACCTCAAGCTTTCTAGAAAGCGGTGATATTTTGCTAAATTTGCTGCCACAGATGAGCTGCCAGTAAACCTACCGCCTTGCCGAAGAATTTCTTTTTCTTGTCTATGCATTTGCTCAATGTCTTTGTCTTTGAGCCCAAATGATGCTTTTGCGGCATACTCAATCCAAGTCTCAGCATCAAAAGCCGCTCCTTCTAAAGATAGACCTTGTAAAAACCTCTTCCAATTCTCAGTATCTTGAAATTCTTGGGGGCCTCCCAAAATACTCATCGCTGCCATAAGAGCTGGGTTTAACCACCATTCCGAGTTTTGCAGGTTCCCGGAAATTCTTTTTTTAATATCTCCTGCTCCCATTGATGGAGAAATAGGCACGGAATGCTCCTCACCCCGAATCACCCTTTTTAAACTCGCGGTCGACAAAAGCTCTAAAAGATCTTTTAAAAAAAGCTCCATTCTTTCTTGATGCACCAAAGTACAAGGAGCGGTAGCAAAACACGACCCTACACTTTGCAACACTTTGCCAAGGCACGCGGAAAGAACGGCGACCCTGACTTCTCTGTCAGTGACTTTTGCTTCCATAGGCATCAACAGACTATGTCGGATCCAACGTTCTAAAGACCTAGAAGCAAAAGGGAGAGAAAACTTTTTGAGTGATCCAACAAAATCACCCAAACTTTCTAATGTTTTTTTTACATGCTCGATATGCAGCCGCTCTTCCATCCCATCAAATGGGGTTAAAAATGGAAGCCGTCTGATTACATCAACAACAAAATCAGCTTTAGTTAAATCTATCGCCCCATCATCTCGGACTATAAATTCAGCAATTGATCGACTACGGTGAAGAATTTTATAACGGACAGCTTGATCCTGCTCCTTTGAAAAAGGAATGCTAAATAGCTTCTTTACGCATGTCCACAATCTCATCCCACTCAGAAGGAGGATAGCATCTTTTGAAGTGCAAGAGAGTAATAGTGGCGGTAAGGGTGTGCAAAATTCATGAGGCGTAATATAATGTCTTCATCACTAGTTAAATTATACTTTAAAAACCACTATGCTCATACAAGAAGAAAAAAACAACGCTATCGAAATTCCAGACGGAGCAACTGCTAAAGACGTCGCGGAAAACTAAACCTTCGCGCTCCCAATGAAGCGCCGCCGTGGTTGTCAACGGCACAGCGTGCGATTTAAGCACCGCATTACAGGCGATAGCATTTTCTTCCTTAGCGAATCTCCAGAGGGGAAAGAAGTGTTATCCATTCGCCTACGGTCGTCTCGTACAAGTAGTCTTAAGATCTCTTGGGTCGGTAATGCAAGTTCGACCATCGGACCAGCAATCGACCAAGGATTTTACTATGATTTGTTGGATTTTAACTATTTCAGATGGAAGATCTCGTAAAAATTGAAGAAGAAGTTGAGAAAATTCTTCATGAGAACTACTCGTTTCAACGCCATCTCATGTGAAAGGCAAACAGGAAGCCTTAGAGAAATTCAAAGAAAACCCTTATAAATGTGAGCTCATTGAAGGGTTTCCAGATGAACCTATTACTGGATATTCTCAAGGTGAGTTTTTCGACTTATGCCGCGGTCCCCATTTGCCAAGCTTGAGCAAGATCAAAGCATTTAAAATAACAAAGACATCTGGAGCTTACTGGAAAGGGGACCCATCCCGAGAAATGCTCACTCGTCTCTATGGCATTTCTTTCCCTGATCGCAAAATGCTCAAAGATTATCTCCACCTTCTCGAAGAAGCAAAAAAACGCGACCATAAAATTCTAGGGCCTCGTTTGGATTTGTTTTCGATCAAGGAAGAGGCTCCTGGAATGCCCTTTATACATCCTAAGGGGATGATTGTATGGAACAATCTGATTGAATTTTGGCGCGATGTGCATAAAAAAGCAGGGTACATCGAAATTAAGACCCCTCAATTGATGAGCCAAGAGCTTTGGGAAAGATCCGGACATTGGATGCACTATCGCGAAAATATGTACGCCTTCAGCATCGAAGATCGACACTTTGCGATTAAGCCCATGAACTGCCCTGGCTGTATGCTTTTTTATCTCTCAACTTCACATAGCTATCGGGACCTGCCATTAAGAATTGCAGAGATCGGGCACGTCCATCGACATGAAGCTTCAGGAGCTTTGAGCGGATTGTTCCGCGTGAGAAGCTTCCACCAAGATGACGCACATTTATTCATGAAGCCGACTGAGATCAAAGAAGAGATCTTCCAAGTGCTCGAGCTAGTCGATCAAATTTACACTACCTTTGGACTTCCTTATCGCCTTGAATTATCTACACGCCCAGAAAAGAGCATTGGCTCAGATGAAGATTGGGATGTGGCAACTAAGGGGTTGAAAAATGCGTTGGATGAATGGGGAGAGCCTTACCGCGTCAATGAAGGCGATGGAGCTTTTTACGGTCCTAAAATCGACATCCACATTCAAGATGCTTTAGGAAGATCTTGGCAATGCGGAACAATCCAACTCGATATGGCTCTGCCAGAAAAATTCAATCTCGAATACATGGACAAAGACGGGATTCCAAAGCGCCCTGTTATGGTCCATCGCGCCCTCTTCGGTTCAATCGAACGCTTCTTCGGCATCCTCATTGAACACTTTGCAGGAAAGTTCCCTCTTTGGATCAGCCCTAGACAAGTGCGCGTGATCCCCGTAGCGGATAGACATTTTGAATATGCAGCTGAGGTCGTAAAAGAAATCCAGAAAAAAGGATTTCTCTGTGATATCGATGACAGCCATGAATCTGTGAATAAAAAAATTCGGAATGCTCAATTATTGCAGATCAATTATATGTTAGTTGTAGGAGATAAAGAAGTCGAAAACCGCACCATCGCGCTCCGCACTAGAGAC
>JBGAFY010000144.1:0-6577 GCA_044226975.1 Rhabdochlamydiaceae bacterium | reverse complement strand
CGTCTTATTCATATCTTTCTGACTAAACTCAGACATTGGTCTTTCGTAGTTGTCAACAACAGGAGACATATCACCCATGTTGACACCCTTATTGCCCATTTTACCTTTGTACATAACTAGCCTCCTGGCTTTGTTGGTTTAATTCTTGCTGCTGAATATCTTCATTGATTGCTCTCACGATATTTAATCGCTCTTGCAAATGTTGAATATCCATTCCTTCCAGCTCTTTAATACCCTTAATCAGATTGAGTAAAGAATGAGTATCTTCTTGCTGAGATTTCTTAAGTTTATCTTGTGCAACTGCCCGATCTGTTTCAATTTTAGCTATACGCTCTTGAGCTAATGCATCTTGGCTATGGGCATATCCCATCTTTGTCATGTTATCGATTTGCATTTGTTGCATTTGAAGCTGAGCCATTTGCTGCTGTTGCTGAGCCACTTTCTTCTCTTCTTCTTCGATAGCCTTAATAAGATCATCTTTATTCTGTAGAGTAGAAGCTTCAATGATGACACGCGCAGGAATTGGGATTTGAGTTGTTTCTCTAAAGTAAAGAAGCTGTTGCAATTGAAGTTGTTGTTGTGTTTCAGTCATTGCACCTTGAACAACCTTGCATCCATACTTAAGGAATGCCTTATCATCAAACTCTGAGGTTGGATCTTCTCCGATGATTTGACGCACTTTACCCCAAGTATAATTCCTTTGAATCATTTCAACGTCTATCTCTCCTGATAATCGCTGAGCTTCATCAAACTGGTCGAATAAGCGTGTAAGGGTTGTAATCCCAGCACTATTACGAAGCATAGAGATGATGCCTGCCTTATCATTGATGTCCGCTCCTAGTAAAGTTTCGTTAACACCAGAAATACGATTCATCACATCTTGCAACATAGTTTCCATTTCCAGCATGACAGGAGAAGGAGGGTCAATTTGCATTTTCTCAACATCTGTCATTTGGGCTTTCGGATCTAATACCAAAACACGTCCATTGCCAGTATTCATTGAATCATCAGGTGTAACAAGAGCACCTTTCTTGATTTTAAGACCTTGTTGCTGAGACTCTAGAATATCTAGATCGGTCACTTTGCGTCTGTTGAATAGGTATTGAGCATCCCTTAAATCTCTTACTACTCCTTTGAATTTGTAAGCGTAGTAAGGCGTATCAGGCGTGAAATAGCCCAAAACAGGAACAAAAGGATAGCGATCGATTTTATAAGGGTTAGATTCATCGACTAGCACCTTATCGTTAACAATGATGGTTCTACGAACAGTAGGTTTTGTGCCTTTGACAACTTTAAGTCTACCTTTAAACATCTGCATGATCTTCTTAAGATCTTTACTATCACCAGTAAACTCTTGTGTTTCCTCTGTCTCTACATCAACCAGAAACTCGCATTCTCGAGTAGAGAGATACCAGTACTCATCAAAAGCAATGAGATTAGGAAACTGAATCTGATAAACTTCTGGCATATAATAGAACTTATCATCTCGATAAGTGCCGCGAGGAAGAGCTAAGATTTCATCTTGCCAATCAGGATAAAGAGCTGCAGCTTCTTGACGATCAAAGAACTGTCTAGTCCAAAAATACCTCGCATCGGACATATCATGCTTGCGGAAATAGGGATCAAAGAGACACGACTTCATGTCGATATAGCGATGGCAAATATCTCCCGATATCGGATCATCTGTATAGGAAATATAATGAGAAATGAACCCAAGGCCTTGAGTTAATGCGCCTTGCTCAAAAGCATCAGAGAAGACTTGATAAGCACCTGATTGATTATAGATGTGGAATAAACACTTTGTGAGCTGATCAGCTGTCTTTTGCTGAGCATTCTTGAGAGGAATACAGATTGTACTCTTACGATTACGTCTTTGATAACCTGAAATCATCTGCAAATGAGAATTGATCAGGTTGAAGTTGAACATCTTCTTACGAAAAGTAGAGATGCCAGGAAATAGCATTCCCCATATGTCTTGATCACCTAATGCGAAACGTTGATCTAGATCAGCTTGATACCATTGCGTTTGTAGAATATTGATACAATCGGTATAGTTCTTATCACGCTGCTGGCGCAAGGATAGATCATATTGTTCATCAGGAAAAAAGATCGTCTGAATTCTTCGCAGAATAATCTTTTGCTTGGTTAAATCCTTAACCTGCTTAAGATTAATTTTTTTGTTCAATTACTAAATATTCTCTTAAATTTCTTTCCATTAAAGCAAAATCAGCCCAATTACATTCGTTCATAGATTGAGCAATAACGCAATGATCTAGCTTTTTTGTCCTTGTTTCAACTTGGTAATTAATTCATCCCATTTAACATCCGCGTTCTTCTTTTTAGATAGAAAGTTTTCAAGTTCTCTTTCTTTAGATTTTTCTTTCTCATTTTCTAGTGAATAAATTATTCATCATCCTCCACAACTCTAATTTTTTCTGATTGCGCCAGATGCATCATCATTTGAAAGAAATCAGGATTATCATCTAAGAATTGTTTTTCTCTTTTTTCTTTACATGCTTTTGTAAATTCAGAAACTTTTTGTCTAGAAATGTATTTTTCTCTAAATCTTTTATGAAATCATTTTCTACTTCTAAATGCATCCTATCCTCAAAATAAGCTCTTACAGCTTTCATATCTGTTTCAATCGAACCTTTGTGGCCTCCAATCTTGGACAATCCAACGCATAAATATCTGAAACTATCTGCTCCATGCGATGCTTCGTCATGTATTGGCGAGTTACGAAAACATCCCAGTTTGTCATTCCATTCTTTTTTATAAGACTCTAAACGCTTGATTCCTAACGTACATTTGCTTTCATCAAAAACACAGCGCCCTAAAAGAGTTCTAACTAACTGAATACCATTGAATAAGTCGCAATCTTTTCGATCTAATACAATCACATCTCCCTTAAGTAAAGGTTCTATAATATCAACGTAAGATTCAGCAGTGGATTTCTCCTTATTGGCAGCATCATGAGGCATAATATGAGTGCCATAACGATAAGGCCTTGAATTTAACCAATCTGCATAATGAACCGCTGGCTCGCCATTGTTTTCGTAGTATTCTAATACCTGAATTTGACCAGAAGGACTCAACTGAAAAAGAAAAATACTCGTATAATCATGAAGTCCAAGATCCCAAGCAGAATGTACAAGAGAGTGATCATTATAATGAACACAACAAATACGACCTTCAGATCTAACTTTAGCCATTTGCTGCCCATAATAAAGTCCCTCATTTGCAGATTCGAACGCTTCTTTTGGAGTGCTTGGATACTCCTGTTTCATCGAATCCTGTAAGATCTTTTGTTTAAGATGATACCATCTTCTTTGTTCTTCATCGATCTTACGCCCTGTTTCCCCTTCGATGCGATCCATATATTCATCTATCTCTTTAGGAATAGCTATTGTTTGGTCTTTCTCGCGGTACTCGGCTTCTGCAAACCAAGGGAAGAAGAAGAATCGCTGCTGCATTGGGCTAAGCTTTTTCTTTTCAATGGCGAGCTTTTCGGCTTCTTGACTAAAGTTGTAGAAGTATCCTTCTCTTCCTTCTGCCGTAGATTCAATAATAATGATCTGATCACGTGCGACTGTATTAAGACTACCTGTGACAATCTCGCGTGCAACATCTGGAGACTTCGCGCAGATCTTACCAAACTCAGATATGAGAAGGCGCTGATAGGTTCCACTTCTAAAACCTGTAGACACGCGATAGCTCGATCCATTTCTAAAAGCAAGCTCTCCCACTCTATCATTTGTGGCTGTGTTAAATATTCTTTTTGTCCATTCAGGCATTCTGTCATATGCAAACTTTACCTTTTTTTTAAAAATTTCTTCAGCTGATTCCTTTTTATCAGCAATAATTTACTGAAATATTAGCTTCCCAAAAACAATCATCTAAAAAGATAAGCAAAGATGTTGTACATCCCAATTGACGCGCTTTTAAATTAGCATTGATACCAAAATCTGCTAAATAGCTCGCTTTGTGCCCAATTTAATTTAAATTCAACTTCATTTCCTTGCTTATCGATAATGCAATAAAGATTTTCGAGACGCCATCTTTTTTATCTTTAATAAGTTCGGGATTCATCAGGAATCTTCTGGCAAACCATCGTCTTTTATAATGTTGTTTCTTTTTTTAAGATCGGCAAGGAAGGATTTAATATAATGTTGATCTTCTTCTGAAAATTGATTCTCAGATTTTTTCAAATTAGATTCGAATTCTTTTCTTCTTTCCATTGAGCATATTGGAATCTATCATATAGATGAAGATTAGCCTTATAAGCTACAGCACTAAATTGATTCTCATTGAGAAAATTTTTCTCTCTTAGCACCACCGCATCTTGCTCTTACAATCTGAAAGAGCTTGACGAAACTCATTATCTTCTTTTTCCCATCTAGAAATATATTCCGGTGACAAGTCAAATTCATCACAAAATTGATTTAAATGAGTTGTATTAGGTCTTTTACTCCATCTAATTTCTTAGCTAATTCATCTCTTTTATGAATTCTCGGTCTACCGCCCTGATTTCCGATAGCATATTGATTTCCAAGAGGTGCAGGCATTAATCAAAATCCATGTTTATTCTGACTTTAATTTTATCTGGCTTGCCATCAAAAGTCTTAAGCAATCTATCAATGCAATCTTTGATGACAGGATCATTCTCATCTGCTTGATAAGTATCATAGAGTAAATATTTAGACTTCAATGTTTTTTCGTGATCTTTAATCGTCACCTGTTAATTCCGGAAACCATTAACTCACCTTCTGACTAGTAATACCTTCAAGATGCATGAACCAAGTACGTTTTACGCTTCTTAATACGCGTTCCATATGCCTTAGCATCATCTTCGTTAATCATCCATGCGCACCCTTTTCTAGATGCCTTTAATCTACCTTCTTGAATCGCATAATAGACGTGATGATAAGAGGTGCCTAACATATCTGCTGCTTGTCGTATCGACATTTCACCCATCTCTTTATCATAAAGAAGCTTACCCATCAAACTCAGAGAACTCACGTTTGTATTTGCGATGTTCGTACTCTTGCAAATCCTTTGCATCGGTTATATTGACCCATTTTTTCTGCGATCAATCGCTTATTTCGTATAGCAACGAATACCGCTTGCCTTGTAACATCTAAATATCTAGCTGCGTCTGAGATTGATAAAATCATTTCTTCTTAATAGCCTTTTTTAACTTTTTATCTTCTGCAATAGATTCTTTTGATTCTTTAATATCTTCATTTAAATGCTTACGCACTTTGTTTTTAATAGCTGTTGTTTGATTTTCATTAACATTTACCTTTTTCATTTTCTTAGCTTGTCTAATTTCTTATCTTGCTTTTTGTCAGCTTTTAATAAGCTATCCATCTTCTTATCTACACTCTTCTTGATACCCTTAATTTTCGCATCCATGCTTGAAACTCCTAATAAAAACAAATCACTAATTAATCTTCCAAAAATATGACCCAAACAAGTTGCTACAGCAATGATTAGTACGTAACTCATTATTTGCTCTTTGATTTGATTTTTTAGCCTCATTTAAAGCAATTGCAACAGCTTGTTTTCTATTTTCAACTACCGGACCTTTTTTGATCCACTATGAAGCTTGCCTTCTTTATACTCTTCCATTACCTTTTTGACTTTGATTTGACCCTTACTTTTCATTACTCCATCTCCAAATTACGCATTTCTTTCTTACGCTCTCTCTCGTTCTTAGCTTGTTTTTTTGCTCTAGCCTTTTTTCCAAGGATGGTCTTCGTTATTACGAGTCGTCTTTTTGTTTAGAAATGTCTTGATGTGATCGGTTTTTTTCATTGTTTATTAAATTTACTACCCATTTTGCAGGTATATGAAAAAATCTCCCTGAATCCTTATGCCAACCTTCCATTGATTTATTACCAGGAGACAGAAAAGCTAATGTTTTATCGTCCTCAATCTTTTGCCAGCCTTGCTCAATATATGCCTCAATTGTCTCTTTAATCCATGCTTGGCACTCAGGCGATTTAAAATCTAAACCAAATCTTATACCAATCTTGGGTTGATTATCTGTCATGGAGTCATCGGAATTTGAAGGCTGGTTGATGGCTTAATATCATTACTTTGTGTGGGCGTACTATCTACAACATCCGCAGCAGTCCCATGCGTCGAAACATTCGAAAAAGACAATGTACAACCACTTAGCAGCCACATCATGACAATGCTAAAATATTTCATAAAATTCTTACCTGTAAAGAATATCGTCAAATATTTGATAATATTCTTTTAGCATTTCATGGCAAAGTAAAATTTGATCTTTAAGTCTTTCTTTTTCGCAAGACTCTCGATCAATCGTAAGCAGAAGGATTTCTTTTTCTTTTAGTATTTGATTAAGAACTTCAGCGAAATGCTGAATTTTAGCGATCTGACGGTCATGGCTTGCTTGATCTGACATGATCCGATGTTTTAGTCATTTTTTCGGAAAGTTGAGCCAAAACGCAAAGGAATGAGTCCTGGCACGTGAGGTCATAATCATCTCGTTTTACCGTTCGTTCAAGTAGCAATTCGATTAATTCATTCGCCGATAATGTGATTAGTG